>CAMDJM010000012.1 GCA_945900785.1 Akkermansia muciniphila | reverse complement strand
ACAGCCCCACCGGCCCGGATGCCCCACCGGTCCCGGATCTTCCTGCGGAGGCCAACTCCAGCGGGACCAGCATTCATTCCGGTGAAGTTGCGGGAATGATGGAAGCAGCATCCCCCACCGCACCGGCCCCAACACCTGCCGGAACCATGAAGCCCGGAGACGCTGTTGAAGCAGAAGATCACGGGGAAGCGGAAGCGGAAGCAGAGGCAGAAGACGAATACGAAGAACCAGAACCAGAAGACCCTTTCCTTGAAATCCGTGAGGAACTGGCCGCCGCCGGGGCTGAGTCCCGCCGCACGGCCCGCCGCCAGATGGAGATTTTAAAGGAGTTCGGCACCTCCATCTCCGCAGTCGGCAACATGGTGCGCGATCTCCACACCGCCGCCCGCACCACCGCGCCCACCGCCGCATCCGCATCGGACAGTGAAGCCCTGCTCCTCCCGCTCATCGAAATGGCCGACCGCCTGACGCGTGCGGCCACCGCCTTCCGCACCCCACCCGCCACCCCTTCCACCTGGTGGCCCGGGGCCCGTGCCGCCCTCGCCCCATGGCAGGCCGCCTGGGATTCCCAAAAAGACGCCCACTTCATCCTCAGCAGCCACATGGACACCCTCCTCACCCGCGCCGGCTTGGAGCGCATCACCGCTGCGGGCACCGCCTTTGACCCTGCCACCATGACGGCTGTGGAGGTCCACACCGATGCCTCCCTGCCAGACCACACCGTCCTGGCCGAACTCCTCAGCGGCTGGCGGCTCACTTCCAACCGACGCGTCATCCGCACGGCCCACGTCAAAGTCTCCCGGCTGCCCTGACAAAAAACCATCACCCCCTGTCCAGCACCATTTCCCTTCGAGAAATCATTTTACCTTCACTATTATGAAACCCCTTCCCATCGTCGCCGGCATTGACCTCGGCACTACCAATTCCGCCATTGCCGTCGTCATTGACGGCACCCTAACTGTGATCCCTGTGGCTGGCCAGCCTACCATGCCCAGCGCCGTCGGCCTTGATCCTGCCGGGAAACTCATCATCGGCCAGGCCGCGAAAAACCAGCAAATCTCCTCACCGGAGAACACCATTCTTTCCATCAAGCGCCACATGGGCACCGCCCACACGGAAACCCTGGGTGAGCGTTCCTACTCACCGGAAGAAATCAGCGCCCTCATCCTGGGCGAACTCAAGCGCGCCGCCGAAGCCCACCTCGGCCAGCCCGTCACCCAGGCCGTGATCACCGTTCCCGCCTTCTTCAACGAAGCCCAGCGCAAAGCCACCCAAACCGCCGGTGCCCTCGCCGGGCTGGAAGTCCTCCGCATCCTCAACGAACCCACCGCCGCCGCCCTCGCCTATGGTGCCGGCGACCCGGACGGCGACCGCGAAGGCGAGACCATGCTCGTCTACGATCTCGGCGGCGGCACCTTCGATGTCTCCCTCGTCTGCGTGGAAAAAGGCATCGTCGAAGTCAAAGCCAGCCACGGCGACACCCACCTCGGCGGCGACGACTTCGACGACGCGCTCGTTGAACTCGCCGCCGGGCGCTTCGCCGCCCAGCCCGGGGCACCCGCTCTCCCCGCAGCCGCCCGCCGCCGTCTCAAGGGCGTCATGGAACAAGCCAAAATCCGCCTCAGCAGCGACCCTTTCACCAACGTCCAGGAGGATTATCTAACGGAAAAACACCACCTCATCACCGAAGTGGCCCGCACCACTTATGAGGAAATCATCCTCACCTTTTTGACTAAAACGATCGACTGCGTCCGCCGCGCCCTCAGCGATGGTGGCGTCACCGCCCGGCAAATTGACCGGATCATGCTCGTGGGCGGAGCCACCCGCACCCCTTTTGTCCACGAACTGCTCCGGGCCAGCCTCGGCAAAGTCCCGCGGCACGAAATCAACCCCGACCTGGTGGTCGCCATGGGAGCCGCCATCCAGGGATCTGCCCTGGCCGGAGCCCCGGCTCCCGCCATCCTCATTGACATCACCGCCCACACCTACAGCACCGCCGTCCTCGCGGATTGGCAGCTCATTTCCGCTCCCCTGATCCCCCGCGGCACGCCCCTCCCCGTCCGCCGCGCCGAAGTTTACTACACCAACGTTGACAACCAGGAGCGCGTCGAGATATCAGTCCACCAAGGCGAAGCACCCACCCCGGAACAAAACACGCTTCTGGGAGAATTCGCCCTCGAAAATCTCACCCCACAACCCAGCAACAGCCCCATCGTCGTTCAATTCCAGCTCGACTTGAATGGACTCCTCACTGTCACCGGCATTGAAAAACTAACCGGCCGCTCCGAAACCCTCACCATCGACACCCACGGCCAGCACCGCCTTAACCTTGATGCCGCCCGCGCCAACCTGGCGGCCCTCTTCGCGGACGATCCTGACTTCGATGATGATCACGGTGACGAAGAGGAATACGAAGACGACGGGGACGCCGCAGACGAAGACGAAGACGCCAGCAAACCCTCCGGAACCCCTCCCGGGCCAACCGGTAAAGCAACCCCGGCGCCCCCCGGTCTCCTCGCCAGCGCCAAAACCCTGCGCCAACGCGCCGAAGCCCTCACCGCCGGCGGTCTCAGTGAAAAAGACGCCTCTGATATCGCCAGCAACCTCGAAGCCATCGCCTCCGCCATCCAATCCCGATCCTGGACTACCCTCCAGGCCCTCACAGAAACACTCAGCGATATTTTGTTCTATCTTGAGGACTGATCCCCCTGCCGCGTTGCTGGTCATTCCATGTGCAGATTTCCCGCCCGTGCCGGCCCGTGGGCTTCCAACCCGTTGAAATCAGACCAGCAGAAACGCCGCCCGGACAGCACTGCTCTTTTTTGTCCGGCACCCCATCCGCAGGGAACCCGTCCCGCACTTGACCGGTGACTTACTGTCCGGCATGATGATCGTGAAACTCCCTGCATTTCTCATTCCTATGAAGCTTTTCCCTTTGCTCTGTCTCGTGGCCTTCGCCTTCACCCAGACGGGCTGTCAGCGTAAAAAAGCGGGCCACACCGTGGCTGCGCCACCGCCGATTTCCCGGCCCGGCTTGAAGAATCAAGGGGTGAACATGCCCACAGGCAGCCTCCCTCCCGGCACCCAACTCAGCTACAGCAGTGTAAAAGGCATCAGCAACCCCTTCATCGCCATCACTTTTGATGATGGACCGCACGCCTCCAATACCCCCCGGCTCCTCGACATGCTGGCCAGCCGGGGCATCAGAGCCACCTTCTTCTGCGTCGGCACCAATGTGGCCCGCTATCCCAATATCGTCCGCCGCATCGTCGCCGATGGCCATGAGATGGCCAACCACACCTGGACCCATGCAAAAATGTCCGGTTTGAGCGACAGCGGCATCCGCAGCGAACTCGACCGCGCCACGGCCGGCATCGTGGGTATCACTGGCACCGCCCCACGCATGTATCGCCCGCCTTACGGAGCCATTACCGCCCGTCAGAAACAGCTCATCATGAGCGAATACGGCTATCCCACCATTCTCTGGTCCGTCGATCCGGAAGACTGGAAGCGCCCCGGCCCGGCGGTCATCACCAGCCGCATTCTGGGGCAGACAAACCCCGGCGGCATCATCCTTGTCCATGACATCCATCCGCCGAGTGTGGATGCCATGCCTGCCACGCTGGATGGCCTGCTGTCCCGGGGCTACCGCTTCGTCACCGTCAGCCAGCTCATCGCCATGGGCAGCGGCCGGGCTCCTGGTCCTGGATTGGCCTCTGCGGAAGCCACCATGGTGCCGATGAATCTGTTCACTCCCGGCAGTTACTAGCCAAAATCCCCGGCGCCGCAGCTCCCGGGAAAGAGCCACCCGGCACCCTCCGTATCCGGAATCCTTCCCCTATGCCTTCCCTGCCGGACCTCCAATTCATCGCCGCCCGCGCCAGCCTCCTTGATCTGGCCTCCTTCCTGGATCGTGTGCAACGTCACGGTCAGGACGGGGATTACCGGCTGGAGGCCTTGCGGGAGGCCTTGCCCATCCTGCTAAGCACCGGGCCCCACCGCGCCCGCCGCATCCTGGAATCCCTCAGCGATCAAAGCCAGGAACCGATCCCCGCCGCCACCATCCAGGGAGCCTTGGGGGCCCCGAAAAAAGAACCTAAAATCAGCTAAGCCCAGCCGAAGCGGGCGGCCGGCCCGCCTCATTTCTTCCCTTTGGCCCTGCTGAAAAAGGTCCACTGAACATCGAAACCTTTTCCCCACCATGCGCTACATCGAACCCCACGGACACATGGTCAGCCGCACCACCGATGACTATGCCGCCATGGTCACCGCCGGCTGCGCTGCCGTCTGCGAGCCCGCCTTCTGGGCCGGCTACGACCGGAAAAACGCCCACGGTTTTTACGACTACTTCCTGCAACTCACTGAATACGAGCCCCGGCGCGCGGCCAAATATCATCTCCCGCACTACACCTGGCTCTGCATCAACCCCAAGGAATCCGAAGACACCGCCCTGGCCGATGATGTCATCGCCCTCATCCCGGATCTCCTTGCCAAGCCGAACGTCCTCGGGATCGGCGAGATCGGCCTGAATAAAAACAGCCGCAACGAACTCCTCATTCTCGAAAAACACCTTCAACTGGCGGCCGATCACGATCAACTCGTCCTCGTGCACACCCCGCACCTCGAGGATAAGCTGAAAGGCACCCGGCTCATCCTGGATGCCATCCAAAACTTCAGCACCCTCCGCCCGGAGCGCGTCATCATCGACCACGTGGAGGAACACACCGCCCCCCTCGTGCTGGACCGCGGCTTCTGGGCCGGCATCACCCTCTATCCGGAAAGCAAAGCCACGCCGAACCGTGCCATCGATATGCTGGAACTCTACGGTCACCAGAACATCTGGCTGAACAGCGCCTGCGACTGGGGCCACAGCGATCCCCTCGCCGTCCCCCGCACCGCCCTGCAAATGCGCCACCGAGGCTACGACGCCACTTTCATCGACCGCATTCTCTATCAAAACCCCCTGGAATTCCTCAGCCAGAACCCCCGCTTCAAACTCTGAAGGTCCGGTCCGCTCCGCGATCCGGTGCGCAAGGAATGGATTGTCACCCATGGCTCATCTCCTGCGCCGTGATCTTTCATCCAAACCAATCCACCCAAACCAAAAACCGCGCCATGATTCCTGCTCTGATCGTTCTTGCTCTGCTGTTGATCACGCTCCTCATCGTCATCTCCAGAAAACCGGACACTTTCCGCTACACCCGCAGCATCGCCATCGGCGCCAGCCCTGCCGTGATCTACCCGTGGCTCCAGGACTTGCACAAATTCCAGTCCTGGAACCCCTGGGCCAGCGAAGATCCCTCCAGTGTGCTAACCTACAGCGGGCCGGACAGCGGCCCGGGTGCCAGCTACACCTGGTCCGGCAACCGCAAGGTCGGTGAAGGCACCATGATCATCACCGAAACCACGCCGGATCAATTGGTCCGCGTGCGCATGGAATTCCGTAAACCCTTCGCCGCCACCAACACCGTCGAATTCACCCTCGAACCCCAGGGCGCCAACACCCTTGTCTCCTGGATCATGTATGGTCCCCAGCCCTTCATTGCCAAAGTGATGGACTTCTTCATCGGCTGCGAAAAAATGTGTGGACCCCAATTCACCAAAGGACTCACCTCCCTCAAAACCCTCGTGGAATCCCCCGCCGTCAATTGAAGTTGCCACGCCGGAGGATTGCGCCTATCGGCTCGAAAATGTCCATTTCCGCTCCCCCCCAACCCCTGCTTGATGTGCGGGGGCTGAAAAAAACCCTTGGTGGCAAACTCGTCGTCGATGGCGTGGATCTGATGTGCCATGCCGGGGAGGTCATCGGATTGCTGGGCCCCAATGGCGCGGGGAAAACCACCTCGCTGAAAATGTGCTACGGGTTCCTCCGGCCGGATGCCGGCACCATCCGGATCGCGGGGCATGATCTCACTACGGATGGGGATGCGGCGCGCCGTGCCCTCGGGGTTTGCACCCAGGACGATACCTTCGACACCGACTTCACGGTGCGGGGAAATCTGGAGCAAACCGCCCGCTACTACCGGCCGCTGTTGCCGGACCTGACCCGCCGGATCGCGGCCCTGCTGGATCAATTCGGCCTGACGGAATATGCTGACAAAAAACCGGACACTCTCTCCGGCGGCTACAAGCGGCGCCTCATGATCGCCCGCGCCGTGGTCCATCAGCCACAGGTGGTCTTCCTGGATGAACCCACCACCGGACTCGATCCCCAGGCCCGCATGGGTGTGTGGGAACTCGTCTCCAACCTCCGCGCCGCCGGCATGGCGGTGGTGCTGACCACCCATTACATGGATGAAGCGGAGCGGCTTTCCGACCGCCTCATCCTGCTGCAATCCGGCAAAGTCCGCGCCACCGGCACCACCCGCTCCCTGCTGGGCGATGTCGTCGGGGATCACATTGTTGTGATTCCGGCTAACACACCCGGATTTTCAGAAGTCGAACCCTGGCTCCAGCAGCACCATAACAAACCGGCCCGCGTGCTGGAGGACTGGCACATTGCCCTGGAAGCCATTCAGTTGGCCGCCTTCGTCGCCGCCTTTCCCACCCTGCGCTACGAAGTCCGCCCGCCCACCCTGGATGATCTTTTCCTCGCTCTCGGCAGCGAATCCCCATGAGTCCCGCCAGCTATCTCCCCGCCTTTGATTGGCAAAGCCGCGCCGTGCTGCTGCGGCACCTGCGCGTGCATTTGCGGAATTGGCACACTGCCGCTTTGCCCCCCGTGTGTGAACCACTGGTGATGCTCCTCGCCTTTGGCGTCGGTCTCGGGCGTCAGATCAACCAGTTGGAATGGGGCGGGGGCCCCATCAGTTATCTGAACTACCTCGCCCCGGGCATCCTGGCCTATACCGTCTTCATGACCGCGTTTTTCCAGTCCTTGTTTTCCGCCTACATGCGGATGCACTACCAAAAATCCTGGGAAGGCCAGCTTACCACCCAGGTCCGGCTCGAACACGTGGTCTGGGGAGAAGCCCTCTGGGCCGCTACCCTGTCCACCAGCTACGCCCTCCTCGTCTGTCTGGTCCTCACTGGATTTGGCATGGCGGGGGCTCTCACCCTGCATTGGGGATGGCTGCCTCTGGCTATTCCCTTGTTATTTCTGGCGTCCCTCGCTTTCTCCGCCCTGGGCCTGCTGTTCACCGCTACGCTGCCCAGTATCGATCACATGGGACTGCCGTTTTTCCTCGTCATCCTGCCACTGGGTTTTGCCAGCAGCACCTATTTTCCCCTGCCGCCCGTGCCATGGCTGGAAGCCATGGTGCAGGTGAACCCGCTGCACCACCTCTCAGAAGGCCTTCGCTGGCTTCTCCTCCGGGGCGAACTCACCTGGCACCTCCCCGCCGCCGCCGGCCTGAGCCTGCTCATGCTGCTGGTATTGATTCCCCTGGATCTCCGCCTGCTGCGGAAGCGGGTGTTTGGCGATGCCTGATAATAATCATCAGCCGGATAAAACAGGCCCAGCTCCTGTCCAATTTCAACCGACCGGAAACCGCCTCCCCAAAGGATTGTTTCCTCCTTGATTCAACCGGCGGGTCGGTCCGTTGGTGGGAAAACGCGTGGCGAATTCAGTTCTTCGCGGGGTTTGCGGCTCAAAAATTTAAGCACCCTTGAATGCTTATGGAAATTAGTAAAGTATGGAAAATACGAATTTTTTGGAAAAACTTGCGCGCATTTTAAATTCTGGTAATTGTGTCTCATCACTGCAATAATTCTCATTGCGGTGATTCACTCAACCTACTCCAAACACTATGAACAAAATTAGCATCCTTGAAGCCTTCGCCGCCGACGCCATCAACTCCCCCGCCATGATCACCGGGGGTGGCAAGTGCAAAGCCAAGTCAAAGAGCAAAAAAAAGAGCGCGAAGTGTGGCAAGTCCGCCAAATCCGCCAAGAGCACCAAGAGCACCAAGAGCAGATCAGGGGCCAGCATTTGTGAGCCCATTGTTCCGAAATGGTAAGCATCTGCCTTTGGATATTCCCATCCCTGGGACAAAACAGAAGGGGAGAAGCTTAGGCTTCTCCCCTTTATCGTTTTCCGCAGGGAGAATTTCCACGGCTTGCGCCGGGTTTTGCATGGAAAAGAATCGCGGATTGGAGTGGGTTCGCGAAAAGGGACTTGAAATTATGGAAATCACGATTATTATCCTAATCATGTTTCCTAAGTTTAAAGCCTACGCATCATTATTGGGGCTGGGGCTTTTTTTGGTTTTTGTTTCCGGATGTGCCCTGCCCCGGGGGCACTGGTCTTCCCGTGAAGTGCAGGGGGCTCCCCTGCCCCGGCGCGGACAACTCCTGAAGTAAAATCTCCTGCTATCCCTGTTTCTTCCGCTGTATCACAGGAACGCCCAATAAGTCCGGGAGCGGTCCCGAAGGGCCCAAGAGTCCTCGCCAGCGGAGGATCCGCGCTGAATCTGCAGACCTGTATCGATTTTGCGATTGAACATAACTTCTCTATCCGGCAATCGCTGGAAGCGGCCCGGCAGGCGCGGGCTGCGGTGGAGGTCCAAAAATCCGATTTTGACCCGCAGCTTTTCGGCTCGGTGCGGGCGGACCGACCGGCGGGCGGGGCTTCCGGCAATACGGAGTTTTCCGGAGGCGTGACGAAACGTTTCGCCACCGGAACAGAAGTGGAGCTGGAAGGGGGCAATATTGCCAACAGAACCGGAGACTTCCGGGATGATTATTTACAGTCCAATCCTGCAGGGGGAGCGATCAACGTGCGGCAACCGCTGCTCCGGGGATGGGGCATGGAGGCCAATCTGGCGGCCATCCGGGTCAGCGAACTTTTGAATGAGCAGGCCAGCGCCACGGTGACAGCGGATTTACTCGAGACCCTGCGGTCCGCTGAAACGGCCTATTACGCGGCGGCGGTGGCGGCCCTGGTGGAAAAAAACCAGCACACCAGCCTGGCGCGGGCGCAGCAGTTGATGGCAGACGTCAAGGTCCGCCGGGCCGCTGGAGCCGCTTCCCAAATTGACGAATTGGAGGCGGAAGTGGCCCTTTCCGCAGCGCAGGAGCGGCTGGTGGAAGCCAGGAAATCTGCGGGGGACCGCATCGGAGAACTGTGGTTGGTTTTGGGGGCTCCCCTCGCGGAAAAACTGCCTGAGGTATCTTTCACGGATTTATCGGATAAGGCCCTGCCTGGGGAAACTCCCGACGGGGCCAAATCCTTTGCGAGAGCCATGCAAACCGCCCCCACGGCGATTTTGCTGATCAATGAAGTGCAGCGCCGGGAGATCGAGCTGTTGCGGGCTAAAAATCAGGTCCTGCCCAGACTGGATGCTGAAGTCAGTGCTGCCACGGCGGATCATCCCACCAAAGGGGGCAGTGACTGGGAAGGAGTGGCCCTGCTCCGGTTCAACATTCCCTGGGGCTTGCGTGCCGGAAAGGCGCAACTGGCATCCGCCCAGGCCGGGTTGGATAAGAGTGTGACCGCGCAGGAAGAAGCGACCCAGCGCCTGAAACAGCGGATCTTCGAGTTGTGCCGTGGGATTGAGGCTGGACGCGCCACATTGGGGGCCGCCACCCGGACGGCGCAAGTGAACCGTTTAAAATGGGATGAGCAACTGCGGCGGCACAAGGACGGCTTGGTCCCGGTGCGGGATCTCCGTGAATCCGGGGAGGAACTCTCTGCGGCGGAGGTGCGGGAGCAGCAGGCGCGCCTCAGTCTGTTCGCCGGTTGGTCCGCCTTGTCCCAACTGGATGGCTCCATCATCGGGCGTCACGGCCTTGTCCTCTGACCGGCATGAGCACCTTCCCCTTTTTTGCCCAGTTGGACGGAATGGACTGTGGTCCCGCCTGCCTGCGGATGATTTGCGCGTATCATGACCGGCAGTTTTCCCAGTCCTGGATCCGGGAACTCTGCGAAATCGGGAAAGGCGGTGTTTCCATTCTGGGCATTTCAGAGGCCGCTGAAAAGATAGGGTTCCGCTGCCTCGCGGTGCGCTTGCCCTTCGGGCGGTTCCGGGAGGAAGCCCCCTTGCCTTGTATCGCCCACTGGCAGCATGACCACTTTGTCGTGGTTTACGAAGTGACGCGGCGCAAAGTCAGGGTGGCGGACCCCGCCCACGGTCTGGTGGATTATACCCATGAGGAATTCATCGCCGGCACTTCGATTCCCGGGGGGCCGGAGACAGCCGCGACTCCCGGTATTTTCCTTCTCCTCGAAGCAACCCCCGAGCTTCACCAGCGGAATTCGTCCGGCCAGGTGGAAAATGAGGACACCCGGCGCGGCCTGCTCTTTTTCTATTCCTATTTGAAGCCCCACCGCAAGCTGCTGGTGCAACTGATCCTGGGGATGCTGGTAGGGCTGATGCTGGAACTGATCCTGCCTTTTCTCTCCCAGGCGGTGGTGGATTACGGTATTGGCAATCTGGATCTCCAGTTCATCTACGTGCTGCTGGCGGCCCAGCTCGTGCTGTCTGTCAGCCAGACGGCTGCGGATATGATCCGGAGCTGGCTGCTGCTCCACATCGGATCGCGCATCAGCATTTCGATGATCTCGGATTTTCTGCACAAGCTGCTGCGCCTGCCCCTGCCATTTTTCGACAGCCGCACGGCGGGTGATATCATGCAGCGCGTCAGCGACCACCGCCGCGTCAAGAGCTTTCTGATGTCGTCCTCATTGGATATTGTTTTTTCCCTGCTCTCCTTCGTGGTTTTTGGGGGCGTGCTGGCGCTCTACAGCCTGAAAATCCTTGCCGTGTTTTTGATCATGACGGCGCTGTCGGTCGGGTGGCTCTGCCTCTTTTTGAAAAAGCGCCGGATGCTGGACTACAAGCGCTTCACTCTCGAAGCCAAGGAGCGGGATACCCTCTACGAAATTGTCAGCTCCATGCAGGAGATCAAGACCCAGGGAATCCAGCGCGATAAACGCTGGGACTGGGAGGAACTGGGCGTGCGCAATTACCGGCTGGAGCGCAGCAGCCTTTCACTGCGGCAGTTCCAGCGCATCGGCACCTTCTTTATCAACAACCTGCGCAATATCTTCATCAACTTTATCGCCGCGAGCGCCGTCATCGGCGGTGAGATGACGCTTGGAATGATGCTGGCCACGACATACATCGTCGGTCAGCTGAATTCGCCCATTACGCGCCTGATCGATTTCCTCCACAGTGGTCAGGACGCCCGGCTCAGCCTGGAGCGCATGCAGGAGATTTACGGCCAGAAGGACGATGGCGAGGAACTGTCAAACGCGCCGGGTCATGTGCCCTATCCCGCATCGCGCATCCTGACCCTGCACCAGCTTTCCTTCCGGTATCCCGGAGCCGGACAAACCGATGTTTTATCCGGCATCAACCTGACCATTCCGGAGGGCAAAGTCACCGCCATCGTTGGATCCAGCGGCAGCGGAAAAACCACTTTGCTGAAATTGATGCTCGGTCTTTACAAACCCACTGCCGGGGGGATCTACATCGGCCACCTCCCGCTCGAAGGGTTTGATATGGATACATGGCGCACCCGCTGTGGTTCGGTCATGCAGGATGGAGTCATTTTTTCCGCATCCCTCGCCCGCAATATTGCTCCAGGCCGGAGCCGGATCGACCCGATCAGATTGGAGGGGGCGATTTGGCTGGCCAACCTGGGGGACTATGTTGCCACCCTGCCTCTTGGGACGGAGACCCGGATCGGTCCCGAAGGTCAGGGACTTTCCGGCGGCCAAAAACAGCGCATCCTGATCGCCCGGGCGCTCTACCGGAATCCCGAATTTCTTTTCCTTGATGAGGCCACCAGCGCCCTTGATGCCAATAACGAAAGCACCATTCTGGGCCACCTGCGGAACTACATTCAGGGGCGCACGGTAGTGGTGATTGCCCACCGTCTCAGCACGGTGCGGGATGCAGATCAAATCGTGGTCCTGCATGGGGGAAAGATCGTGGAGATTGGCGCCCACGAGGACCTCGTCGCAAGGGGCGGGGCTTATTTCAATCTCGTCCGTAATCAACTCGAACTGGAACAGGACCATGCCGTCGCCTACCGCTGAGCGCGCCCACCCTCCCGCTGCACCTCTCGTCATCCCCCAGCCCGCACCGGCGGAGTGGAGCGATGAGGTGAAGGACATCATGAGCCGTCCGCCGTCATGGCTGCTGCGCTCCGGCACCAGCCTCCTCATGGGCGGGGTCATGGTGCTGCTGCTTCTCGGTTGGTTTATCCGCTATCCCGATATGATCAGTGGGAAAATCACTCTGATGGGCAGTTCCCCGGTCGTGGACGTGGTGGCCCGGCAAAGCGGACACCTCGCCAGTCTGAAGGTGAAGGAAATGCAGGCTGTAAAAAGCGGCGATATCCTTGCGATTATCAGCAGTCCCGCAGATGCGGCGGCCGTGCTGGCGCTGACAGAACGCCTCGCTCCCCTGGGGGCTCTGCTCGGCTCCGGGCAAAACCTGCCGGCGCAGGACTTCAAACCGGCGGAGGGCCTGGGTCAGATCCAGCCCGGTTACGCGGCCTTTGCCAGTGCCTGGAGTTCCTATCAAACGGTGAGGGACGACAACTATGCGGCGAAGACCGCCCGGATTCTGGAAGGCCAGACCGTGCAAAAGCAGGCCCAGATCACCGGCATGGAAAAACAGTCCCTCATGGCCGACCGGGAACGTGCCCTCGAAACCGAAAAGTTCGCCCGGATGAAAGCGCTCCATCAGCGGGACTCCATCAGCAGCTCGCAAGTGCAGGAGGCGGAACAGCAGTTCATCGGGGGCGAACGCGTCCGCGAAACAGCCCGGAAAAATCTGGCGGAGGAAAAAATCGCTCTGGCCACCCTTGAGAAGGAAATGGCCGACCAGCGCCACCAGCGTGAGGAAAGCCTCCGCCTCGCCCGTTATAAATTGCAGGATGCGTTGAACCTCCTCCGGGCGCAGATCGATCTGTGGCAGGCGGACTATCTCCTGCGTGCCTCCTCGGATGGGGTGGTGGCCTTCCATGATTTTTGGAGCGACCAGCAATACGTCACGGCGGGTCAGGTAGTATTCCTGATTGTGCCGGAGACCACCCGCCTGATCGGCCGCATGTCGGTAAATCAGAGCGGGGCCGGAAAAATCATCAAAGGCCAGCCCGTCCGCATCAAGCTGCAGGATTTCCCCTACAAGGAATTTGGATTGGTGGACGGCCGCGTGGAATCCATTTCCATGGTAGCCCGGGACAGTTCCCACATCGTGCTGGTGGAAATCGCTTACCCGCTGACCAGCAGCTACGGCAGGCCGGTGCCCTTCAAGCAGCAGATGACGGGCGAGGCGGGCATCGTCACCGAGGATGTCCGGCTCATCGGACGTGTTTTCAATGAAATCCGGAAAGCCTTCGCCCAGACCAGATAACCCGATGAATCAGATCGCTCTTAAAATCCAACGGCGGCGTTCCCCCCGTTCCGCCATCAATGAAATTGGGATCGTCAAGGCGGTGGGGCGGCACGGGGCCTGCGGGTCGATCATTGAATTGAAGGAAGCCTTTTTCCATGATGGCCACTTCTGCCTCGCATACGGAATCCACGGGCGTTCCCTGGATGACGAAATCAGCCAGCGTCCCCTGACGGTCCGTCAGACCCTCTCCGTCACGCGCCAAATGCTGGCGGCCCTGCGGCATCTTCATGCGGCGGGTTTCGCCCATACCGATGTTAAACCGGACAACATTCTCTACGACCGCCGCACCGGAAAAGCCAAACTGGCCGATTTGGGCAGTGCTTCCAGCAAACTGTCAGCGGGAGATTCGCTCTGCACCCGGGAGTTTACCCCGCCGGAAGTTTTGTTGGGCGCACCGCCCACTCCGGCGATCGACTATTGGTCACTGGGCTGCACTGTTTTTGAGATGCTCACGGGCGGTTTGCTGTTTGATCCGCGCAGCCTCGCGGCCGGAAAATACCAGGAATTTTACTTTACCGGGGATGATGTGCCGGAGGACGACCTGCATGAATCCGTGGCGGCGGACGAAGCGGAGGAAGCAGCCGAGCAATATCTGGCGGGGGATTTGATCGCGGGGAAATACCAGCTTCAGAAAGAATTGGGACAGGGCCGGTATGGCACCGTCTGGGCGGCCCTGACCGTTCACCCGGAGGTGACCCTGGATGGCAGTTATGACACTTTATGGAAACACTGCTGTGAGCAGGAAAGCCTGAAGCAGGCCGCAGCTGGCGGACCGCTTCCGCAACGGGTCTGGCAAAAAGAAAAAGGCGCGGACGACCTGCGGGATCTGGCGCTGAATCATGAGCATCTGCTGCAGATCGACCGGATGTTCGGCCCCCTGCCTCCGGCATTGATCCTGTCGGGCACTTTCCGCACTTCCTTTTTCACCCCGGAGGGCCGCTTCCGCCAGGCGGGAGGGCGAACGGTGCCTGAATCCTGCGCCTCCCGCCTCCACGCCGAAGCCCCTCAGCTTCCAGCGGTGGAGGTGCAGCGCTTTGCTCAAATCATCGGCACGCTTTGCCATCTGGATCCGGCCCGCCGTTCCGAAGTTGATGGCGCGTGGTTAAGGTATCCCACCCCGGCCCTGCCGGCCCTTGGGAAACGCTCCGCAAGCGGGAGCAGGCCTGAAAAGCTGGCGGCCGCCGGCTGATGGTGGAGCACCGCCATGGGACGCGGCCTTGCCAAGCAAGGCCGGGCTTTTTTGGCTTGGCCTCATTGCCTTTCTGCGCCTCAGCTTCCCGCCCCGGCAAAGTTTGCTGGCAGCACTCACCGGGGCCGGGACTTCAGCCTGCGGCGACGCCGCGCTTTCAGCAACTGCCCCAGGCATCGTAGCAGGCAAGCCTGAGGCCAAGCTGCCGTAGCCGCCCCGGGCGTGCCGGCGCTTCTGAAGGCCATCGGCAAACATGGAGTATCATATCAGATCCCCACCGTCTGGTGCCCCCTTCAGCCCACGGCCCGGACTCATCCAGCAAAACCTCGCGATGCCCGCGCGGAGCGCGGATCGCCGATCCACCCCCGCGCTTCGCGTGTCAAAATGCCGGAGCCGATGCGGTATGGGACGGGAACCATCGTTCACTTGCCGTAAGCGGTTTTGCCGTGGCTGAAGAAGGTAGTTTCCCAGAGCAACCCCGAGGTGGCGACCCCTTGGACACCGCCATTACTCCAGGCGGTGTTGACGGCGAACGCGTCCGAACCATCCGGATCTTTGACGACCTGAATCGTTAGCGCTCCATTGCGCCACTCGCCCAGGAGGCCGGGAGTATTGCTTTTGACATATGAGGTCTCCGTGGAGATGAGGGTGCCGGAGCCAATGGCATTGGTATCAAAATACAGTCCGAATTGGGTGAGTTTAGCGGTGCCGGGCAGGCCTTCGAGGCTGTAAATAGGCAGGTTGGCGGGCAAGATTTCATCATAGGTGGTCACATTGTTCCAAGTGGCATTGTCTGCGGGGTTATAAGTTTTGTTGATGACGAGGCGGCCTCCCGGGGAGAGGCTCGCATTCGCCACAATGATTTTGAAGCGGGTCCCGGCGGGGACATTCTGGGGCAGGTTGCGCAGACTACTGCCTGCGAAGCTGAAAAAGGAGGCACCGACGACATTGTATTTTTTGTCATACTCGTGGATGTGGGCATCCGTGCTGCCCCGGCGGAAGGGGTAAAGCAAGGAGGAGGTGTCCACATCCATGTGACCTGCCACCAGGCCCATCGGGGTGTCCAGATAGGCTTCTTCACTGGAGGCAAACCATTGGCCGAGATTGCCAGGAGGGTAGAGCCGCGCCGTGATAACGAAGTGCGTTTGGCCGTTGGGAAGCGTGGAGGGCACGGGAATGGTCGTGGTATAGAGGGTGCCGGTAGCAGCGGAGTCCAGTCCATTGGCATCCCGCACCACGCCGGGATCACTCCCGTTTGTGGTGTAGTAAATCCGGGTGCCGGGAGGGATGGCTCCACCGTCCACATTGGGGCGGATCTCAATCTGACGCACGGTTTTCACCGCCGTCACCTCCGTGATCAGGGGAGCATCCAGCACCATGCGTTCTGCCGTGATGACAGGGGCCAGGACCGGCGAGTTCCCCATCACATCGGTTCTGAGCGATTTGGCGATAACCTTGAGGGGCAGGGTTGAGCGGGTCCCCCAGAGACTGTAGCCGATCCCGAGCTGCTGGCCGGGGAAGCCCCCACTGAAAGCTCCGGTCACGGAAGCAGCCGGACTGGACAAGGGACTTACCCCATCGTAGCTCCAACGCACCTGGAAGTAGTTACTGTTTTGCTGGTTGAGCGGGAATTCGTAAGGGTTGTTCAGCACGGCCGTGGGGCCCGCATCGGCAGGAGGGGGGAGATTGAGCCCGGTAAGGAAGGGTCCGCCAACCTCGGCATAGGTATAGGAGGACTGCAGATTGTTTAATTGCAGCAAGGGACGGAGCGTGACCACAGGGCCACTGCCGATGTCACCGGGGTGGTTGTCGGAGAAATCAATCAATCCCAGCCGGGAAGTCACGTTCCGGGCGAACGTAGTTGCGCCGTTGAGAGGATTCACCGTATGCAGCGGCGAAGGGATGGTGGGATAAGCACAGTAAAGGGTAGGAGTGCTTACGGCGTTGGTAGGGCTGAGGGCCAGGGCGTCAAACCAAGTTCCGCGGTATGGCCCGCCGTCTGCATTGAGGACCGGCGGAGGGGTGGGACCGGAGAGGACTTCGAACCTGGACATTGTATTGATGTTGAAGCGGCAAAAACGTTGCCCGTCCGTCCGCACGGCTGAGAAATAGACCCAGCCGTCCGGCGTCATCGCCAGATCCCCTATCAGATCAAAGGGCATCGTGCCGCCGGTGAAACTGTAAACTTTTTTCTGGGAGGTGATGGTATTGGTTCCGGTCTGGATTCTGACAAGATTATCGGTATCGGGCTCTACATACCAGAGTGACCCACTGTAATACATCAGGTTGTCGGGCAATTGGGCAGGGACATACTCAAAGCCGGCCGTTTTGAGGTCTCCATAAACCTGGTGGCCATAGGTATCGCGGTTGAAGGATCCGAGGGTGAAGGAAGAACTGTCGCCCCGCAGGTAGAAAACTTCGCGCTTCACGAGGTCGAAGGCGAGGTTCCGCACCGGCCAGGGGGCATCTGTGACCGGGGCGGTCTGGCCGCTGGACAGGTTAAGCCCATAGATCGTCCGGGTGCCGTCGGCAGCGAAGAGGTCCAGTTGGTTGCCGAGCAGGACAAAGGGGGCCTGGAAAAAGGAAATGGCTTCGATTTTACTGTAGCCCCACTGCGTGTTGTAATTAAGGAAGTATTCCGTGTTGTTGGTTCCACCGTTAAGCATCAGGAAGCTGTCCGGGGTGCTGCCGATGCCACCGACATCCGACACGACGGTCCGGCCGTCTCCGGGGTCCACCGCGATACCATGATAGTTCCCGGCTCCACTGCTCCGCGTGGAGAGGACAGTGCCGTTTTCGGGGCTGATTTCGAGCAGCTCATTGTCATACCCATCGAACACCTGGAGGCGGCCATCGGTGGTGAAGGCGAGGTCCTCACTGTCCGAGGAGAGCCCGGAGGCGGAGATGGTGCGTCCGAGGCCAGCCACCGCAATGGTGGAACCGGTCATGGCAGTGGCGGGCTGGGTGCATTTGAAAAGATAATCCGCGCTGCCGGCACCGGAAGAGGCACCCTCCTTCAGCACGCCGTAAAGCGTCCCCGCCGGGGAAAGGGTGAGGCCAGTGATAACGTCGTCAGGATCAATGGTTCCGGCGACGGGTTGAAGAGCAGGCGACAGATCGCCCATGGAGACTACGGAGAGATTGTCTCCGAGCTTCAATTGGGCCAGATTGAGGCTCATGAGGGGACGGAACTGGTCCTTTCCTCCGACTCTGATTTTTTTGTTATAAACGAAATAGGCGGTTCCACTGTTGGAAATTGCGAGAGCCCGGATCCCGAAGCGGTCATTCCGGGGAATCGCAGTGCCATCCGCCAGAAGCACGCCGTAGTCCACGGCGGTGGAGGTCAGCGGGTTGCGGTAGTTGTTGCGGAATTCGATCAAATGGGCTCCATCGGACTGATCATCCACGGCCCAGAGCGATTGGACGTCCGTCACGGGAGCAGCCGGGGTCGGGGCCGCGAGGTCGGTGAACATTTTGGAGTTGGCGGCGTTCACACTGGAAATGAGCTTGCCGGATCCGGGATTGAGATTTTGGATGTTGGTGGCACCACTTTTAGTGCCAAACAGCCGGCCCTGGTAAAAGGTGAGACCCACCAGGAAATCGGCGGTGCTGCCCACTTCCAGATAGCCGCTCATGGTGTTCAGATTGAAGCGATGATATTTTTTCCCGGAATCCACAAAGAACATCAGCCCGGTCTCAGTCACCGCGAGATCGCCTACTGTTGTCCAATTGTTGTTAGCGCGCAGATCGGCGGCTTTGCTGACCGCCGTGATGGCGGTGGCGGCCGCGTTGAGGGTGATACGGACCAGATCATCGGTGGATGGGGGCACAAAATACAGGCTTCCCTTGAAAAAAGCGAGGTTGCCGGGGGTGGCCGCAGGGGAGTAGGACCAGTTGGCTTTCAGATTGCCCAACGTGGTGTGTTGGGTGGTAATGTAATCATAGTAGCCCAGCCTCCAGCCGGAAGTGCTGCTGCCGTTCTCCACATAGTAGATGCGGGCTTTGTCCACATCAAGGGCGATGGAGCTGATGTTATAGCCCGCAGTGTCGCTCAACACGATGTTGGCTCCGGTGGAAGGGCTCAGGCTGTAAATGAGGCGGTCACCGCCGGTCACCGCGTAGACTTCTCCTCCCGCGTAGGGCAGATAATAACTTTGACTGAGGGGCTGGCTGGGGGTAAACCATGACTTGTAGGCCGTAGGAGAGTAAACCCGGGCCACCAGATTCACGGTGGGCCGGCCGATCGATTCCAGCTGGATGGGGGCCGTGTAAAGGATGGCACCTGCGGCCGGCTCGCCATTCACATCGCCGGGATCCACGCCATCCGTCCGGTAAAAAATCCGGGCATTGGCCGGAGTGCTGGATGCGGAAACATCAAGGGCCAGCGTGACTTTCTCCGCACCAGTAAGACTGGTCTTGCCTGGGGAAACCAGCGGGGGCAACAAGCGGGTGGTGGTGATGACTGCGGTGGCTGTTTTAACGGCGGAGGACACCAAGTTGCTGTTTTTGGACAGCATAACGTATTTAAGGGTTAAGGAGCTGCTGCCCGCGAAGCTGGCGATCGTCAAATTAAGCGGGTCCCCAGGATAGCCATTGGAAAAGGAATTGATGCCTGAGATCCGCCCTGCTCCGGTAACGGATGGGTTGGTGCCATCCCACGTCCAGAAGGACTGAAACGCGGTATCCCGCTGGTAGGAGCCGGGGATTTCATTGGCATTGTTCAGGATAAGGCGGGCCGAAGGAGCGAGGGTGGGTGCAAGGGAGCCTGGAGCCAGGGGACCCCCCAACCCGGCGTAAGTGTAGGTCGTTTGCAGGGTGGTGGCGGGATCCAAAGTCACTGGGGTGGAGGAGTAGAGGGCAGTGGCGTCCACACTGTCCGTGTAGGCATCGACATCCAGAGAAACGGACTTGGCATTTACCGATATACCCGGGTCGGTAATGGAGAAAGGGCCACTGTATTTTTGCCAGGCGGCACCATTGATATTATAGAAGATCTCCGACGAGAGAGGAGGGTTGCTGGTGCCGGGGGAAAGCGCCAGTTCCTTTGGAAACCAAAAGAGATTGTATTGCCCTCCCGCAACGCTGAAAATTGGTGGGGCCAAAGACAGGGTCAATACGTCCCCTGCAGTAGGAAGGAGAGGCCCGGTCCCGAAGGAGGGTGACGACTGCATCCGATCCAGACTGGGGTCCGCTTGGTTGTATCCCCAAATCCATTTATCAGTATTGCTCAACTTCATGACGGTGGCGCGGGATTCTTCCACCGGCACCGGGGGAACCGCGCTGCGGTCCAACACAAATTCCTTGAAGCCTGCGCCATCAGCCGCGACCACAAACGACTGCCTGTTCCCATCCCATACCGCACGCAGCTCCCCTTTGGTGGCCGACAGGCCGGTCAGGCGGGCATCAATCATGCTGCTTCGCAAGCCGGCCATGGTAGAGCGTTCACTGTTTCGCATGGTCGTTTTGAGCTTGGCGATCACCTCCGTGGCATTGGTGGCGGTGGAAAGATTACCTCCACTCATATGATAGGTCTGGACTGCCCGGTTCAACGAGGCCACATCCTGCCTCAATTTTGTTTCCCTGGCCGCATTATTCGCGTTGAGAACAGATCAAACCCACCGCCACCACCAACGCCAGACCGGCAATAACAACCAGCACTTCCATAAAACTAAACCCACCGGAGGCGCAAGGTCCATCAGGATTTCTGGAGGTAAATTTCACAGTTTTCATAATTTTAATTGATAAACTACCATAGAAAAAGGCAATTTCAATAAAAAAATTTAAAAACCAAAATTAGGGAGAAGGCGCCACGGATTTCACTGATCACAGCTTTTTAAGCAGTTACAGCGCCACGACGACTCAGTCAGGGAGCTGCCTGCGGTCTCCAGATAGTCCGGCAGCGCACCAAATCCGGCGCAGGTCAGGAGTCCTCCCCGCGCCCGGGGGATTTGCGGCCGGCTTTGATCTGGCTGCGCAGGCGCTTGGTTTTGATCATCTGGCGCTTCAATCCGGCGCTGCGCTTTCCCTTTTGAGCCCGGGCCCTGGATACTGCCGCCTGGCGGGCCTGGTGGCCGGCCTGCCGGCGCTGCTCCAGCTTGTCACAGAGCAGCACCCGCGCCTGGTAGCGGTTTTGGGAAAGGCTGCGCTGCTCCTGGCAGATCACCTCCAGGCCGGTGGGCAGATGCCGCAGGCGCACGGTGGAGCTGGTCTTGTTGATTTTTTGCCCGCCATTCCCCCGTCCGCGCACGAAGCTTTCCTCCAAATCCTCCCGCGCCACACCCAATGACCCCATCCGCATCAGGATCTGCCTTATGCTATCTCGTCCAATCATCCGTCACCTTCGCTGCATCCACCTCCGCCTGCAACCCGCCGTTCTTTTTGAAAGTTTTTCTGCGCCAGGAAATTTTGTTGTGAATTCCCCTTAATCCGGCATGATGTGACATCCTTTCCTCCGATGCCCTCCCCGCGCTCTCTTTCCCTCCTCATGGTGCCTTTGGCTTTTTGCCTGGTGCTCGCGACTCCGCTGCCGGTAACAGCGGCCCCCGCGAAAAAATCCCCTCCTGCCGCTACGGTGCCTCCTTCCCCGCCGGCCCCCAAGCCCAGCCTGCTGCAAAAACTGAACCCCTTCCGGAAAAAGGACCCGCCGCCGCCGCCCGCTCCAGCCCCGGCACCGGCGGAAAATTCAAAAAAATCCGCCCCGGCCAAGACTGTGCCAGCAATGCGCCCGCCTGCGGCTCCCTCCAAGCCGGCTGCTCTGCCAAAGCCCCAGGCAGCGGTGCCCCCGCCCGCTCCGGCAGAACCCAAAAAGCCCGGCTTCTTTTCCCGCCTCAAAGCCAAGCTGGACCGCGACCCCGACGCTCTGCCCGAAGCTGAAAAACCAGAACGCCCCTCCGATTGGAAAGACCGCTGGGTCATTACCGAGGACAGCACCGCCTTTTACGAATATGGCCCCAGCCAAGCCAGCGGGCCAGACCTCCGGCTGGCCCGGGGTCAAGTCCTCAAACTGGGCAAAGCCAGCCGGGGCTGGGCACAGGTGGAACTGGAGGGGGGCCGCTCCGGATACATCGGCACTGATCAAATGCGCCAGGCCATGGAGAGTGATTTTGCCCCACCTAAAATCGTCGTTCTGCCGCAATTGGCTGCCGGATCCCTGCCCGCAGCCTGGTCCCCCGGCGCAGCCCCCCCCGATCAGCCGGACCTCCCCTCCATGCCTGGCGCGGAGAATTCCCAACTCCTGCTCCCCCCGCTGGAATTTGAAGGCACCGAACTGAAAAAAACTTCGCTCATTCTGCCCGGTGATCCGGTGCTGAAACCCGGCGATACCTTGCCCAACCCGGTTCCTGAGCCCGTGCCTTCCCTCAATTTGGAGGAAGCCCCCAAACCCGCCCCAGCCCCAGCCCCGGCGGAACCAGCCCCGGCCCCGGCTTCCGAACCCACACCCGCCACTCCGCCCGCCGAATCCACGCCCGTCACTCCACCCGCCGAACCCACACCACCCAGCCCCAGCCCACCAGATCCCACCGCCGTGCCGGTGATCCTAAAAACGGCAGTAGAATTTGAACAGAAGGACGCGAAGGACACAAAATCAGTAACATGCGAAGTTCCCGCCCAAATCTGATCGTTACTCTGCGGGTGAGTGCATCTATTCCCATAAATCTGTGATTATCAGTCATATCCGTGCAATCCGTGGCCCGTCAGCGTCCTTTTCAGGAGGGTGATACTTCCGCCCAGCGAGCCCAACCCTAACCCCTGATCATGCAGCGGAAGCATTTTCTCCAACTCCTCACCGGACTCAGCCTGCCTGGCGTCCTGTCTGCGCAGGCGGCCGGTCCTGCGCCCCGCGTGCCGGATTCCGTCGCGCAACTCATTGTCGGCATTGCCCCGGACTGGAATAGCCCGCGGGCTCAATTGATGGCTTTTTCCCGCGTCTCGCCCGCTGCCCCATGGCAGCCTGCCTGGGCTCAGGCCTGTCCCGTGATGCTGGGGAAAGCCGGCCTCGCCTGGGGGAATGGAGCCCTGCCCGTGCCCCACGGCCAGCCCGGCGTGCCCTCCAAACGCGAAAAAGACCAGCGCGCCCCAGCCGGTCTCTTCCGCATCGGCACCCTTTACGGCTACCAGCCGGACTCTCTGCCCGGACTCCGCCTGCCCACCCACCGCGTCACTGCCCAGGATTGCTGGATCGATGACGTCACCTCCCCCGACTACAACCGCCACGTCGTGGTAGACCCCGCCAACCCTCCGCCCTGGTATGCCAAACAGCGCATGCGGCTGGGGGATTTCGCTTACGAATTCCTCCTCGAAGTCGGCCATAACACCGACCCGGTCCTCCCTCGCCAGGGCAGCGCCATCTTCTTCCACATCCGCCGCGGCCCTGCCACCCCCAGCCACGGCTGCACCACCATGGCCCGTCCGGATCTGGTCAAACTCCTCCGTTGGCTTGATGCCCGGGCCAATCCCCACTATGTCCTATTGCCCCGCCAGGCCTACCAAAACCTCCGGCAGGCATGGAATTTGCCAGCGCCTTTCCAATCCCCCCGCCCACCACCCGCGCCATGAAACTGACCGTGAAAACCAACCGCCTCCCAGCCTGCTGCCACGCCCTGATTTTCACCCTGCTGGCGTGGCCAGGCCTCCAGGCCCAGAATCCCGCTCCGGCCCTTCCCGTCCCCCCAGGCAAGCCAAAAATCGCCATCCTCCCTGCCAGGATCACGGTGAATGGCCTGCCGCGTCCCGATCTCGGCCAATCCCTCTCTGACATCATCAACGCCCGCCTCCTCCTCAACTCCAGCATCGAACTCCTGGACACCAGCACCCTCACCCCGGATCCGGAGCCCGCCGCCCTGGATTCCGCTGCTGCCCCGCCGACGCCAGGGAAAACGGTCACCGCCATTTCCAACCTCACAGAACCCCTGCCGGCCCTTCCCGGGCGGACTGCCCCTGCTCCGCCCCCTGCCCAGAGCGTCGTCGCCGCCGGCAAAGCTATCGGGGCGGATCTCGTCGTGCTTCCCACTGTGATCGGCATCGGCAACGAATTCCGCCTCACTTTGAGGGAAATTCAAATTCCTGACGGAAAAATCATTGCCATCATCCACGAAAAAACCTCCACCGGCCTCAAAGGCCTCTTCGCTCTGGCAGACAACCACGCCTTCCGCCTCATCCCACCCCGCCCCCCCGTGCCCCGCGTCCACACCGGCCCCACCATTATCGATCATCCCACCCCGCCACCGCCGCCCGCGGCACCCGTCCCGCCGGTCAGCGAGCAGGAAATCGCCACCGCCCCAAAAGCCCTCGCGAATATTTCCCCGGCCAAACTGGCCGCCATCGAAGCCACCAAACGGATGCTCCGCGAAGGAGCCTCCCCCAGCGCCGTCTCTGCCGAGCCCAGCCTGATTGGCCGCATCAACGAACTCGATCTCAACTGGTCCTTCTGCACCATCGCTTGGAAAAACCCCCGCCCCCTGCCCGCTGGCACCGCTCTTTTCGCCGTCGCCGCCGACCATCCCGAAACCATCATCAACCTGCGCGTCACCCGCCTCGAAGGCTCCAAAATCATCGCCGACTTCGGCGCCAACCCCCAGGCGGCTACCCTGCGCCCCGGCGACAAAGTCTACGAATGGAAGGTCCCCGCCCTCAGCCCCTGAGCTAAAAAGGATGCTGACGGGCCACGGATGGCATTGATAGAACTGATGGTCACGGATTTGGGAAAAGTAGGAAAGTCACCCGGAGGGTGAATCGTTCAGTTCCCATAAATCAGTGACGCTCAGTATCATCCTGCCATCCGTGGCCCGTCATTTTCCCAAGCAGGCTGAGCTGCGGGCCAGTCTCCCGCCTGATCAGCGGAGCGCTGCCGCAGCGCGGGTGATCTGTTGGGAATCAATCTCCGGGCCGACGGTGGCCGCAGTGAGGCGGCCGGGGCGGAAGATGGTGGCGGCGATGCGGCGCACCTGTTCCGGAGTGACGGCGCGCAGGCGGCGGTGCACGGCCTCGAGTTCGATGGGGCGGCCATAGAGCAGCAGGCACTCGGCCATCATGGTCATCTGGTGGGAGGTGCTTTCCAGCGCCATGCGGCCGGAGGCGATGGAAAAATCGACGGCGGCCCGCAGGGTGGCGGGGCTGACGGCTTTGGTGGCGAGCCGTTGCAGCTCGGTAAAGATGACTTTCAGCACCTGCGGGTATTTGTCAGGATCAATACCGGCATAGATGTGGATCAGGCCGGTTTCCTGGAGGGCGGTGAGATCGGATCCGGCATCATAACAAAGCCCACGTTTTTCCCGCAGCTCGCTCCAGAGGCGGGAACTGGTGTTTTCTCCCAGCATGACGTTGAGCAGGCGGAGCGCGGGCTGGATGGGATGCAGGCGGCCCGGGGCGTGGAAAGCAAGGGCGAGTTGCACCTGGTCGATATCGCGGGTCTCGGACACCACGGTGGGGAGGCGCCGGGGCGGGATAGCGAAGGGCCGGTGGGTGGGCCGGACATCGCGGGGCAGGCCGTCGGGCAGCAGCCGGGTGAGGACTTTTTCGACTTGTTCCGTGGTGATACGGCCAGCCACGCTGATAACAGAGTTCCGGGCTCCAAAATACTTCGCCGCATGATTCATCAGGACGCCTGCCTCGATGCGTTCGATGGTCTTTTCCGTGCCGGCGATGGGTTGACCCAGGGGGTGCTGCGGCCAGACATTGCGGCAAAGCAGATCTTCCACGTGCTGGCTGGGCTGCTCGCGATACATGCTGATTTCCTCGGCAATGACATCGCGCTCCTTCAAGATCACGTTTGGATCAAAGATGGAGTTTTGATAGAGATCGAGGAGGACATCCATGAAGCCGCCGAAGTTTTCCCCCGGGCCGCGGACGAAGAAGGCCGTGTGGTCTTCCGAAGTGTAGGCATCCATGGATCCGCCCGCGCTTTCGACCTCGCGGTTGAGCCGCCGGGCGCTGCGGCGCGTGGTGCCCTGGAAGACCATGTGCTCCACAAAATGCGCCAGGCCAGTCAGCCTGACAGGATCATGCCGCCCGCCCACGGCGGCCCAGATGCCGGTGCTGACGCTTTCCATCCAGGGCATTTCGGCGACGCAGACCGGGGTGCCGGAAGGGAGGTGGAATTGTTGATACTTTGTCATCGATAATTAGTTCGGAAGCCCCGGTGCCGCGAGGGAAGGCCGGAGCCGGGCCTGGGGCCGGAAATCAGGTAGGGGAGAGCAGCCGCTCCGCAAGGGCCAGATCCGGCGGCCAGGTGATTTTGGGATTGGGCGTGGGATTGTCCACCAGCCAGACCTCATGGCCGATGTGCCCCAAAGCGGAGACTTCGTCCGCGACCAGCAGACCATCGCGCAAAACGGCCTCGTAGGCGCTGATGATCAATGATTTAGCGAAAACCTGGGGAGTTTCCATGATCCACAGTCCATCCCGGTTTACGCTGCCCGTAACACGTCCGGAGGGGTCGGCCTGCTTCAGGGTTTCTGAAACGGGGCGGGCACTGGCGGCCGCTCCGGTTTCCCGGGCCCGGGCCAGACAGCGGCTGATTTGAGCCGGATGGATCAGCGGGCGGGCCCCGTCGTGCACGGCCACGTAGCTGCTGCCGGCGGACACCGCCTGCAGTCCTGCCCAAACGGACAGATGGCGCTCAGCCCCTCCCGGCACAATCCGGCGGATTTTCCGCATCTCCCCATCATCCGCTATCCGTTGGATCACCTCCGCCCGGTCTGGCGGGCAGACGAGGATGATCTCATCAATTTCCGGGCAGACCTGAAAGGCTTCCAGGGTGCGCAGGATCACTGGGGCCCCGCCAAGCCGGGCCATCAGTTTGTCAAATCCCATGCGGGAGCCGCTGCCGGCGGCGACAATGATAGCGGAAGTCATGGTGGGGTGATGTAAAGTTAGGCGGGCGGAGTATCCCTACTATGCCCCGCAAAGCGCGGCGGTCAATCCATCGATCCTGTTGTATTCCAGGCAGCCCTGCCGGCAGGATGTTCCTGATTGGCAAAGGCGGGCGATGCTGCCAGATTGCCCGTATGAAACTGCCTTCCCTCCTGCTTTTACTGATTTCCGGCGTCCTCTGCTTCCTGCCTTCCTGCCGCAGTCTGTCCCCAGCGCCAGCGGTGCCGCATCCGCCCCTGCCCACGGTGGCGAAGGTGGATCTCGCAAAATATGCCGGCTCCTGGTTTGAAGTCTCCCGGCTGCCGAACTTTTTCCAAAAATCCTGTGTGCGCTCCATGGCAGAATACACCGCACTGCCGGATGGCACGGTGCAGGTGCGGAATACCTGTTATAAAGCCAAGGGCCGCACCAGCAGCGTCACCGGCACCGCGACCCCGGTGGAGGGGTCAGGCAATGCCAGACTAAAAGTCAAATTTGGGGGACTCGCCTCCTTGGCTCCCGTCCCGGAGAAGGGGAATTATTGGGTCATCGCCCTCGATCCCCAATACCGCTGGGCCATGGTCGGCACCCCGGACCGGAAGTTTCTCTGGATGCTGGCCCGCCAACCCCAGCTGCCCTATCCAGTTTACCTGCAACTGAAGACTCAGGCGAAAAGCCTCGGATTTGATATTACCCGGCTCCTGCCGGAAGCGTCCGCCCCGCCCGGCTTGGCTGCGCTCCGCAAAACCGCCCCCCGCAAAACCAAACCTGGAGCCTGACCCCTCCACGGAGCCCTTCATTCCATAAACCGGACCGCCGTCCCCACCTTCGCCGCAGGCAGCCTCCTGGGTGCCACGGGAGATTATCTCCTGGCCCCCAAGGGCGCTCCCATCGTGGCCCAAAACGCTGCCAGCCACGCCTTGCCGGCATGGGGATGATGCCGCAGGGAGAAGCCTCTGACGCTGTCCCCGAATCCAAGCCGGACGCTCTTCCACAGCCTGCCAAATGATCCGCAGCCGGCCCTGATCCTCTCAAGCCACCTCCAGCTATTCCAGCCATGTCCTCCCCCGTCATCCTCATCACTGGAGCCACCCGTGGCATTGGATTCGCCGCTGCCGCTCAACTGGCGGCGCGTGGTGCCCAGGTGATCCTGAGCAGCCGCGATGGCGCACGGGCTGAAGCGGCCGCCCGCAAAATCGGTCAGGGAGCCACCGCCCTGGAACTGGATGTGACCGATGCCGCCAGCGTCTCTGCCGCCGTGGCTTGCCTCCAGGGCCGCCATCCGCAGCTGGATGCCATGGTCAATAATGGCGCGGTGCTGTTGGATCACTATCAGAGCCTGACAGAGCTGGATCCCGCTCTTCTGACGGAGACCCTGCTGACCAATGTCGTTGGCCCCCTCCGTCTGACCCAGGCGCTGGTGCCTCTTTTACGGAAAGCGCCTGCGCCACGTATCATCAACGTTTCCAGCGGCGCAGGACAGCTGGATGGTGAACCCCAGGCCTGGGCTCCCGCCTATTGCATCAGTAAAACCGCCCTGAACATGCTCACCCAGCAATTCACGGCTGCGCTGCCTGGCATGATGGTGAATTCCATGTGTCCTGGCTGGTGCCGCACGGAAATGGGCGGTGCCGGAGCCCCGCGCTCCCCGGAGGAAGGGGCGGATACCCTGACATGGCTGGCCCTTGATGCCCCCCACAGCCTGCGGGGACAATTCATTAAAGACCGGCAGGTGATCCCCTGGTGAGAACGCCCAGCCTGGAAGCTGGGGAAATTCCCTGCGGGGGCGTTTCCCTTCTAATTGAGCGGCGACTGCTATTTTTACAGCATTGTGTGAAGCTTTTGTGGCTGGATTGGGCGGTAATTTCATTGGCGCAGGACCGGTGAATCTGTCAAATTCTTTGCCATGAAGCAGTGTTTCCGTTTTTCTTGTCTCCTGGTGATGGGTCTGGCGGGAGCCGTGGTTCCTTTACCGGCGGCATTGGACCCCACCTCTGTCCAACAAATCCGCACGGGAAACCAGGGCAATGGCTTTCCTGACTTTTGTGGCGTAGGTTTTCAATCCGGCAGCGTCACCGGCACCCGCCGGGCGGCAAATTTCGGCGGCACCGTGGTCACGATCAACCTGCCAGCCGGGGGCACCCAGGTGGTGAGCACCACCGGACTGGCCGGCCTGACTTGGCTCAGCCTCTCCACGGGCCCCCTGGCTCCCGTGGTGGCGAACTCCGGCAGCGCGATCAGCTTTAATACCACCGGCGATGCTTCGGCCCGGAATTCCATTGCCAACACCGGCTTCGCTGGCTCCAACGGCTGGTATATCGATCTGACTGGGCTGACCCCAGGGGACCGCTGGCGCGTGCAGTTGCTGTGCACGGAAGGTTTCACGGCCGGCAGGGGGCGGAATTTTGACCTGACAGTGGATGGCACCCTGGCGTTTGATAACTTCAATCCTCCCCCGGCCGGAACGGTGCCGTTTTCCGCCATCGCCCAGTTCGAAGCCACGGTGGATGCCGGGGGCAGGATCCGCATCCTCACCAGCCCGGGCGATGCTTCCGTCTCTGCGGACATCAATCCCTATCTGAATGCCTTGGCCATCATGAAGGTGGACACTACGCCAGCGGCCCCTGCCATCGTGCAGCAGCCCCAGGGTTTTTCCCGCATGGTGCAGGATGCCGGCAGCCTGACGGCGCAGGTGACGGGTTTCCCCACGCCCACACTGCAATGGTTTAAAGGCAGCGATCCCCTGCCCGGGGCCACCCGGCCTGTGCTGGACTTCCCTTCCCTGGCTGAATCGGACAACGGAACCTACACCCTGCAAGCCACCAGCACCCTCGGCTCCGTCACCAGTGATCCGGCCACCCTCACCATCAGTCCCCAGCCGGCCGGTCTTTTGAAAAACCTGCGCGGCTGGTGGAAATTCGACGAAACCAGCGGCAGCACCGCCGCAGACTCCTCGGCATATCACAACCAAGGCCTGCTGAATAACTTCCCGGTGGAGGGCACCGCCTGGGTGGCAGGCCGCGCCGGCGGGGCGCTGCAATTCCAGGGCGGGGCTGCCCAAGATTATGTCAGGGTTGCGGGATACCTCATCCCGCGCGGACCGCTGACGGTCAGCGCCTGGGCCTGGGCGGATTCCCGCCCCGCCTCTGCCAGTATCGCCAAAACCTACCAGAATCCTGCTCTTTTCAGCTTCGGGCTGGAAGGCAGCACCGGGCGGCTCAGCAATTTCCTGAACCCCAGCGCCACCCAGGCCTCCGCGCGGGATCTGATCCCCTTTCCCCTCGGCTCCTGGCAACACACTGCCTTTTCCGGCGATGGCACCACGCTCCGCCTTTACCGGAACGGAGCCCTCATCGCCAGCGCCCCCTACACGCAAAATCTCAACCTTCCCTTCATCAGTCCACTGGGCATCGGTGCGAAACTGAACGCCGCCGGGACTGCGGCGGATACCAGTGCGCCGGGCTATTGGGCCGGCAAACTGGATGACGTCGCCGTTTGGTCGCGGGCGCTGGGAGCAGGCGAAATCAACGCGATCTACGCCGGAGGGCTGAATGGTCAAAGCCTCGGCGAAGTCGATTCCAGCCCGGCCGGCGGGGTCGTGATTACTGAGTTCCTCGCTTCCAACACCGGCGGGCTGAAGGATGAAGACCAGACGTCTCCTGACTGGATCGAAATTTACAACGGCGGCGACAGTCCGGTGAATCTGGAGAACTGGTCCCTGACGGATGATGCCGGCAACCTGCGGAAATGGAAATTCCCGGCGGTCGTTCTCGGGGCCAAACAATACCTCATCGTCTTTGCTTCCGAAAATGACCGCGCCACCCCCGGCCTGCCGCTCCATACCAATTTCAAGTTATCCACCACCGGCGAATACCTCGCCCTGGTGCGCCCGGACCGCAGCATTTCCTCCGCCTACGCGCCGGCCTATCCTCCGCAGATGAGCAATGTCTCGTTCGGCCTCGCCCGGCCTCCCAGCGAAGCCGAGCCCCCCGGCAGTGAAGGCTTCATCGCCCTGATGCGCTATTACCGCTCGCCCACTCCGGGGGAATTGAATGCCAGCGGCACCCCCGCCCTCGGGCCATTGGTGAATGACCTGACTCATGCTCCACTGCGGCCTGCCAATGCGGATGACCTGAGCATCACGGCCACAGTGGCCCCAGCCCTCGCTCCAGTGGCTTCGGTGGAAATGCGTTACCGGATCAATTTCAATGCGGAAATCGCGGTGCCCATGACGCCGGGCCCCGCAAATACCTGGACCGCCAGCGTGCCGGCGGCGGCGGCCAATCCGGGACAACTGGTGCGCTATTTCATCACCGCCACCGACACCGCCGGACGCAGTTCCCGCTTTCCCCAATACCTTGACTCCCTGACACAACCCCAATACCAGGGCACCGTGGTGACGGACCCGGCGATCACCTCGCCTTTGCCTGTTTTCCATTGGTGGGTGCAAAGCACCGGCAATGCTGAAACCTCCACCGGCACGCGCTGTTCCCTTTTCCATAACGGCACCCTCTACGACAACATCTTCTGCCGGATCCGGGGCGGCACTTCCATCAGTTGGCCCAAAAAGAGCTATAAAATCGAGTTCAACGACGGCTATAAATTCCAGCTCGCTTCCGGGCATACGGTGGATGAGTTCGACTTCAATACCACCTACACGGATAAATCCTACAACCGCGCCGTGCTCCACACCGAGCTGAACCGTGATGCCGGCCTGCCCTCACCGGAAACCTTCCACGCCCACCTGCGGCGCAATGGCACCTTCTACAGCGTCACCCTCTACACCGAACAGCCTGATGGTGATTTCCTGGAACGCACCGGCCTCGATCCCAAGGGAGCGCTCTACAAGGGCGGACCGGGCGCGAATGGCGACAGCCTGGCCGGCTACGAAAAGAAAAACCGCGATGCCGAAGGCTTCGCCGACCTGCAAAGCCTCATTACCGGCATCGGCCAGAGCGGCACCGCCCTGGAGCGCTTCACCTTTGATAACATTGACGTCCCTGCTGTGATCAACTTCATGGCCTGCATGGCCGTCGCGCAGAACATTGATGGCACCGATAAAAACCACTTCCTCTACCGCGACACCGAAGGCACCCGCGAATGGCGCATCCTGCCATGGGATCTGGATCTTTCCTTTGGCCCGGATGCCCTGAATACGGATAACATCGTCTACAATCAGCAGGATGCCGTGAGCCCTGCCGCCGCCAGCCATCCTTTCATCGGCGTCCGGCCCTGGATGCTGCACGGCGGAAAATACCAGCGTTTGTTTGAAGCCCTCATCGCCACCCCGCGTGGCAAGGCCATGCTGCTGCGCCGTATCCGCACCCTGACGGATCAATTCCTCGGCACCAAGTATTTTACCTCACGGATCAATACCCTCGTGCCGCTCCTCACCGCTGATGTTGCCGCCGACAGAACCCGCTGGGGTGCCGATACTTTTTTTCCTGGCAACACCTACACCCTGCTGTCCGCCAATAACCGCATCCGCAACGAATACCTCGCCCCGGCCCGCCGGCCCGCCTATCTGCGTGGCAGAACCATCAATGGCGTGCTCACCACCAATCCCGGGGAACAGTTGCCGGATGCCAGCGTCTCCTTTGGCAGCGTGGTTTATGATCCCGGCACCGGCACCCAGGATGGGGAATATTTTATCCTGACCAATCCCGGCACCACCTCCGTTGATGTGTCAGGCTGGACGGTTTCCGGCGATGTCCGTCAAACCCTGAAGCCCGGCACCGTGATCCCCGCCGGCGAAAGCCTTTACCTGAGCCCGGATTCCGTCTCCTTCCGCGCCCGCCTGACTTCCCCCCGGGGCTTTGAGAGCCGCTTTGTCCAGGGTCCCTACAAGGGTCAACTCAGCGCCCGGGGCGGCAGTCTGACCCTGACCAATCCCACCGGGCGGGTCGTTGCCACCACCTCCTGGAACGGCACCCCCAGCCCGGCCCAGCAATCCCTGCGCATCACCGAAATCATGTATCACGCGCCCGGTGACTTTGTGGAATACATCGAGCTGAAGAACACCGGCAGCGTGCCCATCCCCCTGGATGGCGTGCGTTTTACGAACGGGGTCAGCTTCGAATGGACCGACCCGGCCGCCAGTCTCGCCCCAGGGGCCTACACCGTCCTGGTAAATGATCCGCTCAATTTTTCCATCGCCTACCCTGGCGTCCCCATTGGCGGCACCTGGACAGGCAGCCTCGCCAACAGTGGCGAGGACCTGCAGTTGATTGATGCCATCGGGGAGAATATTCTGGGCTTCGACTATGAGGACGATTGGCATCCCTCAACAGACGGCCGCGGCTGCAGCCTGGTCGTGGTCAACGAAAACGCCCTGCCTGGGGCCTGGGACAGCAAAACCCAGTGGCGTCCCAGCTATGGATGGCGCGGCAGTCCCGGAGGCCCGGAGCCTGCCACCCCACAGGACAGCGATGGCGATGGCCAGTCTGACAGTTATGAAGCAAACTTCGGCTCCGACCCCCGCGATCCCGGCAGCCGCTTCGAAGTGCAGGCCACCGCTGCCCCCGCGATCACCTTCCCCGCCGCCCGCAACCTGCTCTATCAGATCGACGAAAGCCCGGACCTGCAAACCTGGACCCTGCATTCCACCATCGGCCCCTTCAACATCGCCCAGGCAGCCATCGTTCCTATTACCCTCCCCGGCGGCAGCAAACGCTTCTACCGTGTCCGCTCTGACCTCCCGTAGGCCTGAAAAACCGCGCTCAGCTGGTGCCGGCAGGATCCTTTCCTGGTTAATTCTACTTTGTTAAGTTGGGGAATCAGCGGGCTGGAAGCCCGCTGGCCGCACAGGCTGGAAGCCTGCGCCACGGGGAACTTAACAAAGTAGAAACAAGCAGGATGGGACAGGCCCGGCCGCACTGACCTCACTGGCGCGCTGACTCATTGAAAACAGGACACCGGGGGGATGCAAGCAGAGGCTCCCGGCGTGCTTTCTGCGGTTTCCCTGGTTCTGATTGTCGTCCAGGGTAAAAATTAACAGCGTCATGAACCGTCGATTCACTACAGGCTCCAGCTGCACCCCGATCCTCGTTTTTCTTGGAATCGTGGGCCTGAGTGCGGTCTTTTTTCTGCTTTTCACGGGACGGATTCCATTCGCCAGCCTGAAGCAGGCGGCGGCTCCGGCGGCCCCGGGCACAGCGGCCCTGCCGAAGGGCGTTCCGGTCAAGCCACCCGCTCCCAAAAAGCCAGCGGCGGTTCCAGCGGTCTTCGGCAAGCCGGATCAACTTTTCGCGGCGATGACGGCTGAACTGCACGCGGGCGATCTTGAAAATGCCATGAAGCTGGGAGGAAGCGATTTTGCGGTGCTGCCGGGCACGAATTTCCTGAAGCTTCTCCTGACAAAAGCGGGATACCGGGTCCCGGCGGATGGCCCGGTCTTTACGGATGCCGGTGCGATGGGTCAGGTCGCCCGCTACGCCGTGACCCTGGAACCCGCCGCGCCTTCTGCGCCCCCGCTGGCAGGACCCTTGTGGGTCAATGCCGCCCGGGACCGCATCAGTGGCTCATGGAAACTTACGGATGTTATTATTTCGCCCAAACTCCTCAATCAGGGCCTCGCGGAACTCCGCCGCAATGGCGTCATTCCGGGTCCGGAAAAGCTAGCGGCTCCCCCGGATCCCCTTACCTCGGCGCATGATTTTCTGGCCGGGGTGCTCGGTCGCGATTTCCGCGCGGCACGGCTCCTCACGGACAAGCAGAAAATCGCGCAGGAAAAGCTGGCCGGGCTCTGCATCGTCTTTGAGGAAGGGGATTATCAACTCGCCAAAGAACGCCCCATTGTGGTAACCGCCGCCTCCAAGGAGGCCGCCATTGCGCTGGTCCGGGTGCATTCTGACAAAATGAACTCGGACGCTGAAATCGGCATCACCCTGCACCCCGGCACCGATGGCGCCTGGAGCATCCAAGCCTTGGATTTCAGCCGCCTGCTGGAATCCTACGTGCAGAAATCCGGTGCGGGCAAAGTGTTCTACAGCCCCATCGTCAAGTCCCCGCAGGGCGGCGAAAGCCTCGTGGTTTACTTCGATTTTGGCACCGCCGGGCTGGTGCCGCGGGCCATCGCCCAGCTCAAAATCGTGGCGGGTCTGCTGGCCACGGATCCCGCGAAGAAGCTCCGCATATCCGGCCACGCCGATGATGTGGGGACCGATGATTACAATTACAAACTCTCTGCCGCCCGGGCCAAAAATGTCCGGGAGCACCTTCACAGCCTGGGCGTCAACCCCTCCCAGATCGAAACCCTGGGCTTCGGGGCGACGGCACCCCTGGACCCCAACAAACAAAGTGATGGCACCGACAATCCGGAAGGCCGCTCGCGCAACCGCCGCACGGAAATTTACCTCGATTTTTAAGGAAGGGAGCACGGGGTTCCGGCCCGTTCGTTTCTTCCGGAACATATCCCATTTCATCCCGCTGCTTCCGCTCCATCTTTCCTACCCGTCTGAGGCCAGCCGGGACACCTTTCTTCATCACCCCACATGTTATCCCGTTTCCTGCTCCTGCTCTCCGCCCTTGTTTTAGCTGCCTGTTCCAGCGGGGAAACCCCCGGCGCTTCCCATAGCGATCTCGAGTCCCCGGCTGGCGAGGCCGTGCTCCGCCATGTCCTGGCCCTCTGCCCCCACGTGACCGAAGCCAAGCAACTGACCATCGTGCTGGGCCCGCTCCAAAACTCTGCCAGCACTGGATTTGAGAATAAATTTGCCGATACCAAACTCACCGTTACCCCCGCCCGCCGCCTCGTGGCCGGGGCGGTGAATGGAGAAGTGCGCATCTTCGATGGCAGCACCAACCAGGCTCCCATCCTGCTGCAGATCACCTCCCTCACCCCGGAACCAGCCAATCCAGCCAATTTCGAAGCCGTTGCCGCCTGGGCGTGGAAGGACAAGGCCCAGCGTTTCAAACTCCGCGTTCTCCCCAAATCTGACAACAGCTTCGAGATCCGCCAGATCGAAGAAATCCCCATCGCCACGCGCAATCAGGACGGCATGCCAGTGAAGGAAGGGGAGCAAGCAAAATAGCTGCTGCCATGGATCCGGAGCTGGAGGAAAGAATCAACGAAGCCGCACTTGGCATGGTTTTGTGGGGCGGGGAAGAGAAGGCTGTTCTGGAAAAACTAAAATCAAACGGAATTATTAGTGCGCCGGCCCGGACCCACAGTCCTGGTCTTTCGACGTTCAATGTTCAACGTTCAACGTTCGATGTTAACACTTCCAACGTCTCCCACTCCGGAATTCCCTGGGCTGCCACCTTCCGGGCGGCGCTTTTGACGTGGTTCCAGGCGGAGGGCCGGGATTATCCCTGGCGGCGGACGGAAGATCCTTATGCCATTCTGGTCTCCGAGATGATGCTGCAGCAGACGCAGATCGCGACGGTTTTGGGGCGGGGTTACTATCAGCGCTGGATGAACGCCTTTCCTGATGTGGCGGTGCTCGCGGCGGCGTCGGAGCCTGACATTTTGCGGGTTTGGGAAGGGTTGGGGTATTACAGCCGGGCGCGGAATCTCCAGAAGGCCGCCCGGGCTGTCCTGACGGATCATGGCGGCAGCTTTCCCCGCAGTGTCGCCGGACTGCTCAGCTTGCCCGGCATCGGGCGTTACACGGCGGGGGCGGTGGCGTCCTTCGCGTGGAATTTGCCAGCGCCGCTGGTGGATGGCAATGTGGCGAGGGTCTTTACCCGGCTGATGGCCTGCGATGAACCGATCGACCGTCCTGCGGTCCAACAACAACTCTGGGACTGGGCGGCCGCTTTGCTGAGCCCGGATGAGCCACGGCGCTATAACAGCGCCTTGATGGAACTCGGGCAACGGATCTGCACGCCGCGCTCCCCGGCCTGTCTGATTTGTCCGGTGCAATCGGTTTGCGCATCGGCAGGCCCTAGCGCGGCCAGCCGCCCGAAAAAATCTCCCGCCCGTGCTACGGTATTGGTGGTGGAGCACGCTCTCTTTGCCCGGAAGGAGGGGAAGATTCTGCTGCATCAGGAATCCGGCAAGCGCCGTCAGGGGCTCTGGAAACTGCCCGAGCGCCCCGCTGCTGAGACCTCCAGCCTGCCGGAAATCCTGACCATGACTTACGCCATCACCCACCATCGCGTGACCCTGCATGTGCACGCTGCGCCGGCGGCGGACGCCCGGGCGGGCGAGAGTTGGCATTCTCTGGCGGATCTGGCGGAATTGCCTATGCCGGGTCCCTACCGGAAGGCGCTGAATCAATTGTTGCACCCCAACGGATAATTTTCCTGCACTGATGCGCTTGGCTGGCCTGCCATCCGCTTTATAGATCGTGCTCATGCCTTACGATCCCTCCACGATAAATGTCATCGGCCACAAGAACCCGGATACCGACGCGATTTGCTCGGCGATCGGTTACGCGGCTTTCCTGCGGGCGACGCGGCCCGGGGTGGATGCGCGGCCGGCGTGCTGCGGGGATCTGACGGTGCGCACGGCCTGGGTGCTGGAGCAGGCGGGGCTGCCGGTGCCGGAACTCATCATGGACGTGAGGCCCACTGCCGCCACGATTGCCCGGCAGGATATCCTGACGGCGGCTCCGGATGAAACGTTTCTCGCCGTTTACCGGCGCATGATGGCGCATCATCTCCGGGCTCTCCCGGTGGTGGATGCGGAGGGCCGGTTGCTGGGTATTCCCACGCTTCAGGATTTCGCCGCTCTGCTGCTGCCGGCAGAGGACCACGCGGCCCCACGCAAAGGATTGCGCAGCGTCTACACCAGCCTGAAAAACATTCTGTCCGTGCTGGAGGGCAAGGTGCTGGGGGATTGCCCGGATCCTGGCCACTTTGAGGAATTGATGCTGGTGGTCGCGGCTTCCAGCCTAGATACGATGCGCCAGCGGGCGGCCGCCTATCCGTTGGATCAAATTGTGATTGTGACGGGGGATCGCCCCCAGGTGCCGGACCTGGCGGTAGAGCTGTGCGTGCGCTGCCTCATCACCACCAGCGGCATGGCACCCCACCCGGATGTCCAGGCACGGGCCCGGGAGCGCGGGGTGGTGATCATGGTTTCGCCGCATGATACTGCTACCACGGCGCAGCTGATTCACTTTTCCCGGGCGATTGGGGAAGCGCTGACCGGCGACTTCCTGAGTTTTTACCCGCAGACCCCTCTGGCGGAGTTGAAGCATGCGGTGGCCGCCTCCCACCAGCCGCTTTTCCCGGTAGTGGATGAAAAAACGCGGCGGCTGGAAGGGGTGTTTTCCAAATCCGATCTCGTGGATGTGCCGCGCCGGAAACTGGTGCTGGTGGATCATAACGAATTTTCCCAGGCTGTCACCGGGGCCGATGAAGCGGACATCCTGGAAGTGATTGATCACCACCGGCTCAGTGGGAATCTGCGCACCCGTGAGCCCTTGCGTTATATCAACGAGCCGGTGGGCAGCACCAGCACCATCGTGGCTCTCATGTTCCGCATGCGGGGGCTCACACCTGACAAGGCCAGCGCCCTTTGCCTCTGCGCTGGGATGATCAGTGATACCCTGAATCTGACCTCCCCCACCACCACCAGCACGGACCGCGAGATCCTGCCGTGGCTGGCCGGGCTGGCGGGGATCCGGGAGGAGGATTTTGTCAGGGATTTCTTTGCCGCCGGCTCCATGCTGCGTGGCTGCAATGCGGCAGATGCGGTGGAAAGCGACCGCAAGGACTTTGAGGAAAACGGCTGGCGGCTGAGCATCAGCCAGATCGAGGAATTGGGCCTGGGCGAGTTTTGGAAACGCGCCCCGGAGCTGCGGGTGGCGCTGGAAAATGTCTGCTGGGAAAAGCACGCCCACTTTGCCTGCCTCATGGTCACCGATATCACGGAACACTATAGCGTCCTCCTCACGGCAGGCAATGAGCGCATTACGGATGCCATCACCTACCCGGAGCTGCACCCCGGGCTTTTTGAAATGCAGGGCGTCGTCAGCCGGAAAAAGCAGCTCTTCCCCAGCCTGAGCCGTGTCGTCGCGAAATTGACGCCACCCGCGTGACGGCCGGCAGGTTCCGCATTGCGGCGGGGACTGCACTGGCGGAAGCATCAGGGTGATCCGCACCAGTCTATCCAATCTCATCGTGCTCAATCTCGCTGCTGTGCTGGGCGGGCTGACCGTGCTATGGACGGTGCGGGTGTGGCGGGAACGCCGCCGGGAACGCGCCCGGACCCGGCACCAGGTGGTGTGTGCGGTTTGCGGGCAGGTCTTTGAAGATCCTGCCCGGGCGGATACGGTGGTCACCTGCCCCGCCTGTGGCCGGCTTGTGGAACGGCAGGCGGTTTTGGATCTCTAACAAATTAACTGTTCCCACCATGAAATTTAAGCTACTCTCCCTGACGTGTTTCTGTCTGCTGCTGGCCGCGCGGGCTGCTGCGGGGCCGAATGTGGTGATGATCTACGTGGATGACATGGGCTACGGCGATCTGGGGGTGCAGGGAGCGAAGGGTTTTGCCACGCCGCACCTGGATAGGATGGCGGCGGAGGGGATGCGCTTTACGGATTTCTATGTGGCGGCACCGGTGTGCTCCGCCTCGCGCGCGGCCCTGCTCACGGGATGTTATCCGCCCCGGGTGGGGATCCATGGGGCGCTGGGGCCGAAAAGCAAAACCGGGCTGAACCCGGACGAAATGACCCTGGCGGAGATGCTGAAGGCGAAAGGTTATGCCACGGCCATGTTTGGCAAGTGGCACCTCGGGGATCACCCGGATTTGCTGCCGCTGAAGCAGGGGTTTGATGAATACCTGGGCCTGCCGTATTCAAATGACATGTGGCCGGAAAATCCGAAGGCCCGGGCAGGATCTTATCCGCCCCTGCCGCTGCTGGAGGGTGCCCAGGCCGCCGTGCCGCAGGTGACGGCAGAGGTGCAGGCCAGCCTGACCACACGTTATGCGGAGCGGGCGGTGCAGTTCATCCGTCAGCACCAGGCGGCTCCGTTTTTTCTCTATGTCGCTCCCTCCATGCCACATGTGCCGCTTTTTGTCAGCGGGAAGTTCAAAGGTAAATCCGCCCAGGGCTTGTATGGGGATGTGATCGAAGAGATTGACTGGGCGGTGGGGGAAATCATGGGCGCTTTGAAGCAGAGCGGGCTGGACGGGAATACGCTCGTCATCTTCGCCAGCGATAATGGCCCGTGGAGCATTTATGGGAACCATGCGGGCAGCCCGGGCCCCTTCCGGGAATCCAAGGGAACCTGCTGGGAAGGGGGCATCCGTGTGCCTTGTCTGATGCGCTGGCCGGGCCAGATTCCCGCCGGCAGCGTCTGCCGGAAAATGGCCGGGACGATCGATATCCTGCCTACCGTGGCGGCCCTGACAGGAGCCCCATTGCCGGAAAAGAAAATTGACGGGATGGATATCAGCCCCTTGCTGCGCGGCGTGGCGGGTGCGGAGTCCCCACATGATTCCCTGCTCTTTTATTACGGAAAGAACGAACTCCAGGCTCTGCGCAGCGGGCCGTGGAAGCTGATGCTGCCGCACGCCTACCGCACCATCGAACGCCTGGGCGCGGATGGCCTGACCGGCCTGCACGGCAAGGCGGTGATAGGGCTGGAACTGTATCACCTGGAGCAGGACCCGGGGGAGACCCGGAACCAGGCTTCCGCCGAGCCCGCCGTGGTGGCCCGGCTTTCCGCGCTGGCGCAAGCCGCCCGCGGGGAGCTGGGCGATGCCCTGACGCAAACCAGGGGCCGGGGCCAGCGCCCGCCTGCCTTGGTGGACTGGCCTTGAGAAACGGGAAAGGCAAGGACGGGAATGCTGGCTTGCGGCTGGCTGACCCCGGAGGAGGATTCCCCATGCTGCCTTCCTCCCCGGTAACCCGCTTCGCTCTGCTCTCCGTGGCAGCGGCGGTCGTTACCTTCGTGCTGAAACTGGTGGCTTGGCACCTCACCGGCTCGGTGACTTTGCTATCGGATGCCCTGGAATCCGTGGCTAACCTGGCAGCGGCCCTCGTGGCCGTGGCCTCCGTGACGGTCTCCGCCCGGCCGGCGGATGAGGAACACGCCTATGGCCATACCAAAGTGGAGTATTTTGCAGGAGGAGTAGAGGGCGCGCTGATCCTGGTGGCGGCGGTGGGCATCGGCTGGAATGCCGTGGAGCGATTTTTTCACCCGGTTCCCCTAACTGGTTTTGCGGCGGGCCTCGGCATTTCCGTGGTCGCCTCGGCGATCAATCTGCTCGTCGCCCGGCTGTTGCTCGGGGCGGCCCGCCGCTATCACAGCGTCGCGCTGGAAGCGGATGGGCAGCACCTCATGACCGATGTGTGGACCTCTGTGGCGGCGGTTGCGGGACTGCTGCTGGTGAAACTAACGGGCTGGCCATGGCTGGATCCGGCGCTGGGCCTGCTCCTCGCCTGCCACATTGTCTTTACCGGCGTAAAGCTGGTCCACCAATCCATGCTGGGCCTGATGGATACCGGCCTGCCGCCGGAAGACCTGGCCCGGATCAAAGCCGTGCTGGCCAGCTATGAAGCGAAAGGCCTGCATTGGCATGCCCTGCGCACCCGGGAGGCGGGCGCCCGCCGTTTCATGTCTCTGCACCTTCTCGTGCCGGGGGAATGGACCGTGCAGCGCGGCCATGATGTCGCAGAAGAAGTCGAAGCTGCCCTGCGCGCCGCGGTGGACCGGCTGCACGTCACCACCCACCTGGAACCCATCGAAGACCCGGCATCCTTCCACGATGCCACCCTGGATGGAGTGGCTTCCCCCTGAAGCACCGCCTTGGAACCTGAATTGAGTTAGGTTGGTCTGCGTTATCCGGGAAGTATTGTGTGAAAAATGAAAACCCGTTCCCACAGGACTTTTCTGTCCACAGGTGCTTGATCCCAGCGGCAGAACCGGGCATAGTCCGCGATGCATCCCACCCCGAAAAAACCCCGCTGGACTCTGCTCTGTGTTTTACTGGTCCTCCCATGGGCAGGGATTTTTCTTCTGAAGAACCTGCCAGCCTTGGATCGCTTTAGTTTTACCCAGACCTTCGCCACCATCGGTGCCATCCTGGTTTCCCTTCTGTTGGTGGCCTTGTGGCTGCTGGCCTTCAGCCGCCTCCCCTGGGGGGCAAGGTGGAAGCCTCTGCTCGGTTTGCTGCTCGCACTGGGGGCGACGTTGGGAATGATCCGGAAAGATGGACACATGGGAGATTTTTTACCGCAGCTTTCTTTCCGCTGGATGAAAAAACCGGGCGAACAATTGCCCGCTCTGGCCCCGGTGGCAGATGCCGGGAGCCATCGCTTCACGACCGATCAGCCCGGGGACTTCCCCCGCTTCCTCGGCCCGGGCGGGCGGAATGATCAGGAGGCTGGTGGGCTGGCCGAAAACTGGTATCAACAGATGCCGAAAGAACTTTGGCGCAGCGAAATCGGCCTCGGATGGGGAGGATTCATCGTCGCCGGGGACTATGCGATCACCTTGGAGCAACGGGGAGAAAATGAAGCGGTGGTCGCCCGGGACGTGCGGAGTGGGGGTGTCCTGTGGAGTCACCAGGACAAGGCGCGCTTTGAGGAAGACATGGGGGGCACCGGCCCGCGCACCACTCCCCTGTCCTCTGCTGACAAGGTGTGGACCCTGGGAGCCACCGGCCTGCTCAACTGCCTTGATGGGAAAACCGGTCGCCTGATCTGGATGCGCGATACCCTGAAGGAAGCTGGCCACCAAAACCTGATGTGGGCCAAAAGCAGCAGCCCCATCCTGGTCGATGACCTGATCATCGTCACCCTGGGCAAAGGCGAAAAAAGCCTCGCGGCCTTCCGTGCCGCGACGGGCGAACCCGTGTGGCGGGGTGGGGCGGATGATGCCGGCTATGGCACGCCCGTGCTGGCGGAAATCGCCGGCGTCCGTCAGATCCTCGCCATTTCCGGCAAAAGCGCGGGCGGTTATGATCCGGCCACCGGAGCCACCCTCTGGGAATGGAAGGATGGCTTCAAAAGCGCTCCCGCCAATGTGGCCAATCCCCTTGCCATCGGCAAGGCCGGCGTCCTGATTTCGATTGGTTATGGCGTAGGCTCCACCCTCATCAAATTCGATCCCGCGACGCGCACTCCCACCGCATGGCCCTATCACATCGAGTGGCAGACCATGAAGATGAAGCCAAAGTTCACCAACCTCGTGGTGCGTGGCGAACTGGCCTGGGGCTTGGATGAAGGCCGTCTCAGTTGCCTCAACCTCGGAACCGGCGAACAGGTCTGGCGCGGCTCCAGCTATGGTCACGGACAGGTCATGGGAGCCGGGGACACCCTGATCATCCAAAGTGAGAAGGGAGCAATTGTCGTCGTGAAAGCCTCCAGAACCGGAGAGGAAGTCCTCGCCCGCATTCCCGCTCTCACCAGCAAGACCTGGAACAACGCCTGTCTCGCGGGGAATCTGCTGCTGGTTAGAAACGACCGCGAGGCGATCTGCTTCGAGCTGCCCCGGCGGGTGGTGGCTCCTTGAGGGAGGCGGACATGCTCTCCGCGCAGGATCCCCCAGCCCAAACCCGGAATGGCCTTGTTACAGGGTGGTAGGCTATTGGCGTAAAAATGCCGCGAGGTCCGCGCACTCCTGGGCGGTGAGGCCGAGTTGGGTCGCGCTCATCATCAGGCTGCGGCCAAGGGGTTTTTTGGATTTGATCCTGGCTTTGGGCACGGTCTGGGTCAGGCCGCCCATGCTGCGGATGACTACGGGGTCGGCATCGGTGAGAAGGAGACCGTCGATCACGAGGTGGTCCGTGGTTTCGATCCGGGTGCCTTCGAAGCCGTGGGCGATATCGGCGCTGGGCTGGATCAGGCTGCGCAGGATGACTTCCGTGCCCTGGGTGGGGCCCCAGGTCGTCAGCTCCGGGCCGAATTCCGCGCCGTTTTTCCCGATCTGATGGCACAGGTAACAACGCTGGCTGGTGGCTTCACCCCGGGTGGCATCGCCGCCCAGCTTCAGCGCGTCCTCCACCGTGAAGGCGGCGGGCAGCGGATCCGGCAGGCTCACCGCCGTGAGGACGACCTTGTCCGGATCGTAAATCCCCTTTTCCTTCAAGGCGGAGGCCAGGCCGTGGTCCTTCCAGACGTTATCCTTCCGGTTCAGCAACCACCACAGCGCAGAATCCTTCACCGCCGCTTCAGGGGAGTTGGGGGTCACGGCGGCCCCCAGCGATTCCACGATAGCCAGCATCGCCTGCGCCGCGTCCGCTCCGGTGTTATAACCAATCGCCGTCAGCGCGTCCTTCCGCGCCTTTAACGGCAGGGCTGCGGAAACAGCGCGGGTTTTGAAGGCGGGGATGCTTTGGGGTGGGTGGAGGAGCCAGGCAATATTGGTAAATTGCTGGGACCATTTTAGGGAGTCGGGATCACCAAGCTTCCGTCCAAGAATATCATAGTATTCGCCCGATTGAAATTCACTGGGCTCGTATAAAAGTTTTCTGGACCACCCTAAGGAATTCACCCAAAATGTTGATGAGGGGTCACCGCTGATAGAACTTGGATCCATTCTTTGGTAGAAAAAGCGGTCACGCGGAAGAACGGCGGAAAACCTTCGGGCAACAAGCTTTTGCCTGCTAATTTCCATTCGTCCATGGTCACGTGGGGAATTTAACGCGAGCGTTACATCATATGGGGTCATCGCTGAATTAGGAATGGAAGCCAAAGTGCCGAGCCGCTCTTCACGAACAGAATAATCCAAAGCGCGAAGCTTATCCGCCCCCAGCGCCCGCAAATTCACCGCCGGGCTTTTCAGCGCCTCGATCGCCCCCTCCACCGTCGCCACATCAAACTTCGGCACCACGGATTTAAACCCCTTGGGCGCGACGCGGTAGATGGTTCCTGACATGCTGTCGTCCATGTCGGCGTGCCCGCCGGTGCGGGGATCGAACCAGTCGGAAATGTAGAGCGCGCCATCCGGGCCAACCGCGATGTCGGAGGGGCGGAAGAGGGTTTTGGTGTCATCGGCTTGGGCGGTTTGATTGCCGCCGGTGGAGTCAGTGCCGATGATTTTGCCTTCCTTGTTAGTGGTGAGGAAATCGAAGCGCTCCAGCTTCCAGCCCGCGCCGTCTGGTTGGGGTTTGTAACCGAAGATGGTGTTCCGGGCGCTTTCGCAGACGAGCAGGGTGCCTTCGTGTTTTTCGCCCAGTGCGCCGTTTTCGTAGAACACACAGCCCGTGGGAGCGCCGCCGCCGTAGACGTCGCCGGCGGGAGCCACGCCGGGATCTTCCTGACGCCAGGTGGCGGTTTTGATGTCCTGGCCGGGCCGGCGGTCAGCCTGCCAGGTGCGGGTTCCATCCGCGCTGGCAAATCCGTAGTTCCCGCCCTCCAGCACGCCGAAGACGCGGCAGGCGGGCTGGTCGTCGTTGTCGCTGGCGAAGATGTCGCCGAAGCTGGTGACGCAGTTCTCGTAGGAATTGCGCAGGTTGTGCGCGAGGATTTCCACGTTCGTCCCGTCAGGGTTCATGCGGGCGATGAAGCCGCCGACATACACTTTACCGTCGTCGCTTTTCTGCCCGGCATATTCGTTGGGATCGCCGTCCGGCAGGTTCGGATCCTTCGGCCACCACGAGGTATTCTGCTTCGACCCGATACGGAAGGTTTTGCCGGATTTATCGGTGAATTTCGCCCCACAATTCCCCGCGCTGAAATACCATTTTCCGTCCGGCCCCACCGTCACGCTGTGCAGGCTGTGGTCGTGGTTCCGGCCATTGAATCCAGTGAGGAGCACCTCGCGGGTATCGCCCTTGGCGGGGTCGAAATGCTTGTCGCCGTCCTTGTCCGTGTAAACCACCAGATCCGGGGCCATGCTCACGACTACCTTGTTCCCGATCACCGCCACACCCAGCGGCGCGCGCAAAAACGGCTCCTGCACAAACGGCCAGGATTCGTCTGCCTTCCCATCGCCATCGTTGTCGCGCAGCACCATGATGCGGTCGCCCTCCGGCTTGCGGTTGAAATGCATCCGGTAGTTCACGCCCTCCGCCACCCAGACGCAGCCGTCCTTGTCGATGTCGATATTGGTCGGATTGTAAAACAGGGGAGAATGCGCCCAGACGGTGACCTCCAGATCCGGATCGGACAGGGTGAAAAGCGATGGCGGAACCGGTTCCGCCCCATGGGCCGGAAATAGTGGCAGGGCGAGCAGCAGGGCGGTGGGAAACAGACGTGCAGTCATGGCAGTGATACCTTGGCTGAAAGGCGGTAGCACAGCAAGCCTTTTGGCAGGGTGGGACGTCCGGGTTTTTGGGTATACTTTTCTCCTCATGCGGACGTTCCTGTCAGGTTCAGCACTGGGAACCATAGCGGGCAGACGGTCGAAGTCTTCCATTTTAGCCTGCGAGGCACGCTGGCGCAGGTAGTCCACCGACCGCAAAGACGAGACTTTCTCGGTCAAGGCATGGCGAAATAGCGGACGCAGGCAAGTGAACCAGGTTGACTAAGCCGGTTTTTGTTTAATGTTTCCGGTATGGATACCATCACGACACATGAGGCCAAGACGCATCTGTCCCGTTATCTGGCGGATGTGGAGCAGGGAGCCCGGTTCATCATTGCCCGTGGAAACAAAAAAGTGGCGATGCTGGTGCCGATCCCACAGGAAGAGAATCCCCCCCGGCCAAAAGTGGGAGAAACCCTCGACCCTGACTGGAAGATTCCGGACTCAGCATTCGCTCCACTTTCCAAAACGGAATTGGAGGGCTGGGGGCTTTGAATCTTTTGCTCGATACCTGCACTTTCCTGTGGTTGGCCCTGCCTCAGGGCAAGCTCTCGGCTGAAGCGATCCGCCTGATCAACGAGGATTCGAGCACGCTTTTTTTCAGTGACGTCAGTGTCTGGGAAATCTGCCTGAAGGAATCCAGCGGCAAGCTGCCGCTCCCCGCTGCGCCGCGTTCGTGGTTGCCTTCACGCTTGGCTTTTTTCCAAGTGAAACAGCTGCCTCTGGAACAGAACGCCATCTTCCGCAGTGGTGAACTGCCCCGGCTTCATGCAGATCCATTTGACCGTCTGCTCGCGGCGCAGGCCATCGAATGCGGTATGACCCTTCTATCACCGGACACTCCACTTTCAGAACTGGGCGCGTCCAGGATTTGGTGAACCGCCCGGCGGGACGCTTGGGTCAGACGCTTGATTCCAGACTGGGGCAACGCCCCAGGAGACCGGGGATTATGGGGTTTAGGGCTGAAAGCCCGGCCTATCGCGTCATGTCCACGTGATGGAACGGGCTTTCAGCTATGGAACCCTAAGCCATGGTTGACTGTAAGCAAACTCCCGGCGTTATGGCCAAGGGCCGGACTGCGCTGAAGACGCTCATCGAGATTGCCCTGAGGTTTGACGTCCAAGCTTTTCCGGTCTACTTTTCACAAGATGACTCTCACCTTTCAACTGCCTGACGAACTTGCAGCATTCCTTCCCGTGGGGGAGGCAGAGATCGCGGCGGTGATGACCGCCGGGTTGCGGACCTGGAAGAGTGTTAAGCTCAACCAAGTGGAGCGGCTGGCAGAGGTGACCGGGTTCCTCGCCAATTTACCGGAACCCTTGGAGGTGTTGGCTTTGAGGCCTGGAAAGGCCTTGGCGGAACGGACGGAAGAACTATTGGCCAAGAAGCGCTCGGCGGATCTAAACGCCAGAGAGCAGGCAGAATGGGATGAAATTGCAGAGTTGGAACACGTCATGCGGGTGGCGAAAGCCAGAGCTGCCATGATTTTGAAAGCTCGTGGCCAGTCCGCATGAGCACAGCCTATGTTTCTGCAAAATTGCGTCGACTGGTCTGTTCCCGCGCTGGTGAACGCTGCGAATATTGCCTTGCACCCCCAACACTTAAGTTTTCATTCCCATCAGGTGGATCACGTGGTGGCTGAAAAACATGGGGGTTTGACAGAAGGAGGCAATTTGGCGTTTTCCTGTATCTTTTGCAATCAGGCGAAGGGGAGTGATTTAGCTTCTATTGATTTTGCATCAGGTTTGTTGGTGCCGTTATACAATCCCCGCAAGGAACGCTGGACTGACCATTTTGAGTTGCGTGGTTGTCTGATTCTGCCGCTCACGGCGATAGGCCGGGTTACGGTAAAATTGCTTCAGATCAATGCTCCCGCACGGGTCGTGGAGCGCGATTGGTTTATTGCGGCTGGAGAAATTCGGATGCCGGATTGAAACCCGCGCGTGTGATATTCAAACCCCGGGGAATCAAGGAACCCGGATGATCCTGCTAGCTAGTAATTCAGCGGCTGCAGCTCGGGGACAAGGAATTGGCCGTCTTTGCGGATGAGCTTGCCGTCGAAGTGGATTTCGCCGCCGCCGTAGTCGGGGCGTTGAATGTTGACGAGGTCCCAGTGGACCTGGCTCTTGTTTCCGTTGTCGGTGCCACCTTCGTAGGCCTGGCCGGGAGTGAAGTGGAAGCTGCCGGCGATCTTTTCGTCGAAGAGGATGTCGCGCATGGGCTGCATGATCTCGCGGTTAAAGCCGATGGCGAATTCTCCGATGTAGCGGGCGCCTTCGTCGGAGTCGAGGATACGGTTCAGGGCTTCGGTGTTGTTGGAGGTGGCTTTGATGATTTTGCCTTTGGAGAATTCGAATTTGACGTTATCGAAGGCGATGCCCTGGTAGATGGAGGGGGCGTTGTAGCTGATGACTCCTTCGACGGAGTCGCGCACCGGGGCGGTATAACATTCGCCATCGGGGATGTTTTTGGAGCCGCCGCAGTATTCGGAGGTGATGCCTTCGATGCTGAATTTCAAATCTGTGCCGGGGCCGGTGAGGTGGACGAGTTTGGTGGCGTCCATGAGGTCCTGGAGGGCCTGCATGGCGGGTTGGAGGGCGGCGTAGTCGAGGAGACAGACGCGGAAGTAGAAGTCCTCGAAGGCTTCGGTGCTCATGCCGGCGAGCTGGGCCATGCTGGAGTTGGGCCAGCGGAGGACGCACCATTTACTGCGTTTGACGCGCTGGTCGGTGACGGGGCGCATTTTGGCGGCGACGAGTTTCATGCGCTCGCTGGGGACATCGGCGGATTCCGTGATGTTGAGGCTGCCGCGGATGGCGATGTAGGCCTGCATTTGCTTCATGAATTCCAACTGGCTGGCGCTGAGGATGTCGTATTGGATCTCATTGGCGGCGAGCTGGAGTTCGCGGGAAATGCGGGCGTCGTGGATATTGACAAAGGGGACGCCTCCGGCCTCACGCGCGGCCTGGATGAGGGCGATGCCCATCTCTGCCGGGGTGTCGTAGAGGTCGATGAGGATCTTTTCCCCGGCTTGGAGCTGAACGGAGTGGCTGATGAGATTGCGGGCAAGTTGGGGAATCCGGGGATCGCGCATGATGGTGGGGTCTTGTTAAAAAGGGGTTTGGTAAAACGGGCAGGTTTAATCAGGGAGCGATGCGGACGGCGTATTCGGCTTTATTAAAGTCGACGTATTCCTGGGAGAGGTCGCTGGTGTAAACGGTGTAGGTGGCACTGCCGATGTTCAGGTCGATGGTGACGGTGAATTCGGGTTTGGCGACGGCGGCTTGCAGCACCTCCAGGGGGGTGCCGGCGGAGATGCCGTTCCGGGTGGCGATGAGGCCATCGAAGTAAATGTCGATGTGTTCCTCGCGGATTTTAGCGCGGCTGTAGCCGATGGCGTGCATGACGCGGCCCCAGTTCGGATCGCTGCCATTCCAGGAGCATTTGACGAGGAGGGAGTTGGCGACGGTTTCGGCGACCTTGCGGGCGTCCATGTGGGTGGCGGCTCCGCGGACAGCGATTTCGACGAACTTGGTGACGCGTTCGCCATCCCTGACGATCATGCGGGCCATGCGGCGCATGAGGTATTCGAGGGCTTCGCTGAATATAAGCTCCTGGGGCCCGCCGGAGACGATTTTGCGGTTTCCGGCCTGGCCGTTGGCCATGACGATGACGGTGTCATTGGTGCTGGTGTCACCGTCGATGGAGATACGGTTGAAGGTGCTTTCCACGGCCGCGCTGGTGCATTTTTTCAGGTCGGAAAGGCCGATGGCGGCATCTGTGGTGATGAAGCATAACATCGTTCCCATGCTGGGGCAGATCATGCCGGCTCCTTTGGCGATGGCAGCGAGGCGGATGGTTTTGGAACCGAGGGGGACTTCGATGGCGAGAGATTTCGGCCGGGTATCGCTGGTCATGATGGCTTGGGCGATGGCATCGAAGCGGTCGCGGGCGAGGCCCTGAGCGAGGGCGGGGATCTGGGCGGTGATGCGCGCGATAGGCATGGGCAGGCCGATGATGCCGGTGGAGTTGACCATGACCTGGGTGGGCTTCAGGCCTAGGGCATCGGCGGTGGCGGTGGCCATGGCTTTGGCGTCCTGGATGCCGCGGGGGCCGGTGCAGGCATTGGCGTTGCCACTGTTGACGATGATGGCGCGGATGTCGTTGCTCTTGAGGTGGGCCTGACACACTTTTACCGGAGCGGCTTTGACCTTGTTGGTGGTAAAGGCACCCGCAGTGACGCAGGGCGCAGTGGAGTAGATGAGGCCCATGTCCAGCCGGGGGTTTTTTGGGTCCTTGATGCCGGCGCTGACGGCGTGGCAGAGGAAGCCTTCCGGAGCGGTGATACCGCCGGGGATTTCGTTATAGGATTTGGACTTCAGGGACATGGCGCGGCAGGATAAAAGGGCAGCTCTCCAGGTAGGGAGGATTCAGAGAGATTGCAAGCCGGTGACCGCAGGAAATTGGTTAAGAAGATTGAAGGATTGGATGGCCTGGGAGGCGGCACCTTTCCACAGATTGTCGATGGCGCTCATGAGCACGTAGCGGCCGGCGCGGGCGTCCCAGGCCCAGCCCAGATCAAGAAAATTGGTGCTGATGACATTTTTGGTGTCAGGGGTGCCATTTTTTCCCAGCAGGCGGATGAAGGGCTCCGCCCCGTAGGCGTCCGCGTAGATTTGATCCAGATCTGCCAGGCCCATCCCGGCGGCAGGCGACACACAGGTGGTGGTGAGCATGCCGGCGGTGACGGGCACGAGGTGCGGCGTGAAGGTGATGACCACGGGCTGGCCGGCGGCGCGGGTGAGTTCCTGCTCGACCTCGCTGAGGTGGCGGTGTTTCGGCACGCTGTAGGGGCGCAGGCTTTCGTTGCACTCACAAAAAAGGAGCGGCAGGGCTTCCTTCCGCCCGGCTCCGCTGACACCGCTCATGCTGAAGACGGTGATGGTGGCAGGGTCGATGACTTTGGCCTTCAAAAGAGGGATCAGCGGCAGGAGAACGCTGGTGGGATAACACCCCGGGGAGGCGATGAGCCGAGCCCCGGCGATCGCGGCACCGTGGACCTCCGGCAAGCCATAGACGGATTCTTTTAGCAATTCCGGGGCGGGGTGCGGGTGGTCGTAGAATTCCCCGTAAACCGCCGGGTCATCAAGGCGGAAGTCGGCGCTGAGGTCGATGATTTTCAAGCCCCGGTCGAGCAGGGCGATGGCAAACTCCGAGGCCACGCCATGTGGCAAAGCAAGGAAGGCCACCTGCGCTCCACTCGCGGCGACGGCATCGGCATCCGGCGCTATGAAGGCCAGCCCAGCCTCCGGACCGCAGCCCCGGAAGCGCGGGAAAATGTCCGCCAAGGTTTTCCCGGCATACTGGCGGGAGGTGACCGCAACGAGTTCCGCGCCGGGGTGGCGCACGAGAATTTTGAGGAGTTCAATCCCTGAATAACCACTGGCACCGATGACGGCGATCTTGATCCGGTTCATCCACCAGCCTGTCGCGCCGCACCCCAGGCCGCAAACGGGAAACGCAGTGGCTGCCGGGTGTGCGCTGCTGCCGTGACATCATTCCAGCTGCGGCCCCATGCAGCTAGCTATTTTTGTGAATGCCGGGCTCCTGAATCAGACCCAACCTTTTTGCCGGTGGTTCCGGGATGGCATTCATGAAAATCACCGCTGCCGTGGCCGCTGCCAGTAGTGCCAGAACAATAGCCGGCAATTTGCTGCCCGGGAGAGGCCGGGGGAAATCCGGAGTGACACCAGCCTCCACCATGCGGTCATAGAGATCCGGATGCGTGCTCCGCTGGGACAGGACGGCCGGCACCAGATTTGCCTCGTAGATCCGTTCCAGCGTTTTGGAGTAGCATCCAGCATCGAATTCCATTCCAACGGCCACCGCATCCGCATCCACCTCCGCACGGCGCAGCCATTTGCCCAGATAGCGGCTCCCCTGGAAGGCTGCGGCCATCACCAAAAACCCAGCTAATAGACCGAAGGAAACCACCAGAGCAGGAAACAGCGCTATCAATCCCAACGGGATAATTCTGCTCATCCGCATCCATCGCATCCGGGGTCCTTCCGCCAGATGGCCCAGTTCATGGGCGGTCACCGCTTCCAGTTCCGCCCGCGTCAGGCCATGCAGCAATCCAGTGGTGAACGCCATGTCCCGCGTCCAGATCAGCGCGAAGGCATTCCACATGCCCAGCTCCATCTCAAAAACCCGGCGGACCGGTATGCCCAGTTTCGCACTCATGCCGTCCACCATTTCCCGGATCTCCTGATTCACCGGTTTCATGATCCGGCACCAAAGGCAAACCTGCACACACAGCCCCATCTGCCAGGCCAGCAGCAGTCCGCAACCCAGCAAAGTGATGCCCACCGTTTCCCAGTTGAGGGGACGATCCGTATTTCGAAACATCAGTGCCAGAAGAACCACCACTTCCGGCATAAACAGCATTCCTCTCGCCACCCTGATTCCAATCCGGGGGCGGTCAGCCGCCGGGGGGAGTTTCAGACCTGCCATCCCCGCCCATTCACCTGACAAACAGCCCAGCCAACCCGTCAGAGCAAGCCCCAGGGACGGCCATACTTCCATCGGCCAATCCCCGCGTGAAGCAAGCACGATGCCCAGGGGCACCCAGACCGACATCAGGGCGAAGGAGGTCCTCACTGGAAACAGCGCCCTGGCCCGCTCTGTCCAATGGGTCCCGTCCGGCATCCGCTTATACCGAAGACCAGCCAGCCAGAGCAATGACCCGACGGCCACAAAAGAGGACAGAAAGGCCCACCCCCACAAATCCCAGGGGGCTGTGATGGCAGCAGAAACCACCTCACTTTTTTGGTTTAATTCAGCAGGCATGATCGTCCTCCAGATTCCTCACATCCAACGCCTGGAACAAGCACGAATCCGGAAATCACCCTGACGCTTCCACTGGGAGAAAAGTTGGGACGTTTCCAGAATCAGTTTTGCTGTCAATCATCCGCCTTGTCGTTGTCCTTGATGACAAACCGTGCCTTCAGCGTGGCCACGGGTTTGGCGAGGCCGGCTTGTTCGACGCTTTTCAGGACTTCCGCGAAGTTTTTGTAGGCGTCAGGCGATTCGTCGATCGGGTAACGGCGGCAGTTGGATAGGATGTCGCAGGCGTCCATTTCGGCATCGACCATGTTCTGGTCGAGGGCGCGGGCGGCGGCTTTGCGGCCCATGGCGCGGCCGGCTCCGTGGTTGACGGACCAGCAGCTTTTCGACGCGCCGGATTGGGCGACCATGACCACTGAGCCATCGCGCGGATTTCCTGGCAGGAGGATCGGGTGCCCGGTTTCGGCAAACGGCGTGCCGGCCAGCGAGTGGTGCCCGCCCGGCACGGCGCGGGTGGCCCCCTTGCGGTGGACCCAGGCCTTTTGATTTTCCACGATTTCCTGACGCGCAATGTTGTGGCTGATGAAATACACCAGCCGTCCCGTCACACCTGGCAGCACTTCCTGGAAGGCTTCCAGAACCAGCGCATTGATCAAAAGATGGTTCACCGTCGCGAAGTTAGCGCCCAGCGACATGTCATTGATGTAGGCGTCCGCTTCCGGCGTGCCGAGCGGCGCATAGACCAGCTTTTTGTCGTTGGCCGGGAATGGGGTGCTCCACTTTTCGAACTTGCGCTCGAGGTCCTTGAACTGGTTCTGCGCCAGCACATTGCCGAACCCGCGCGATCCGCAGTGGCTCAGGAACGCGATGTGGCGGTCGCGCAGGCCGAAGACTTCGGCGGCACGCTGCACCTTCGGGTCATCGGACAGGCGCACCGCTTCGCATTCACCAAAGTGGTTGCCGCCGCCGTAGGATCCCAACTGGCGCATCTTATCCTCGAAGTTCCGCATCCGGTCGTTCGCGAGATTCCATTCCATGCGTTCCGCCAGGGCCCCGGCGGTTCCATCGTGTCCCACGTGGGCGGAGTCCTCACAATACGCCGCCCACTCCGGCGGAATCCCCAGCGCTTCACAGACGGCCACGCTGGCTCCTTCCGTGACAGCCTGAAAGCCCAGGTCACGGCTGACCTGACGCGACTTTTTGGCGGAACGCTGCCCCTGCCCTGCCCCGGTCGGCGTGCGTTCCACAATGGCATCGATCAACGCGCGACGCACCTTGCGGTCGATGATGTGTTCCTCCGGCAAGTCCAATTGGAGCAGGCTCATGGAGCATTTGATATCCACGCCCACCGGGCCCGGATAGATATGCGTCGGCGAGACCATGACACAGCCAATCGGCGCACCATACCCGGAGTGGGCGTCGGGATTCAACACCACGTCGGTGACACCCGGAGCCATCCGGCAATTGACCGCCTGTTGCAGGCAACTGACATCGAAGCCAGTGCGGATCGCATCGGTGCCGATCACGGTGATGGGTTTTCCCTGGGATTCAGGGAGCGGGATAAAGCCTTCGGCAAGTCCGGTGGAATGGATGGTGGGCGGGTTCATAAAGTGGATAGAAGTAAATTGCGGAGGGTCGACATTCTGTCGACCGGGCGGACAGAATGTCCGCCCTCCTCAGGGAATGTGCGGCGACAAGGATTTTGGTGAAACAGCGTTGCTTTTGACCACTCGGCCACCGGCCTGCCGAAGCGCGCCGGACGGGATTCGAACCCGCGATCCAGTTTTGGATGACTGTAGTTTCACCGGCATTCGCCGGGAGGATATTGTTTTAACCGCGAATGAACGCCAATGGACGCGAATCCTTAAAGCTGCATAACGCTACCCGCCCGTCATCTGGTGATTTTGGGCATCGATCTATTCGCGTTCATTCGCGGTTAAAAAAGTGCGGCGACAAGGGATGGTGAAACGTGCCTGCTCTACCTCTGAGCTACACTCCACTCCAGCACGGAGCCGGGGGCAGAGCAGCGGGAGTCGAACCCGCGACCAGGATGTGGGTAACATGTAGTTTCACCGGCATTCGCCGCATAATTGGTGGTTGGCCTGAGGCGTGGAAGGGAGTGGCGACAAGGTTTTTGGAGAAAAGTTGACACATGCTCTGCCGCTGAGCTACGCAATCCGTGAGGGCTGCGGCGGGATTCGAACCCGCGACCGTATGTTCCGATGTAGTTCCTCCGGGCATTCGCCACGGAATGGTTCAGATTGTTAATTGGTGGGCCGACGAGGGTGATTGTGGAGACTCTACAGGTTTGGAATGTAGTCCCCGCAGGCATTCGGCCCATAATGGAAGGAGAAGGGAGCACGGGGCTCCGGCCCGTGAGTTTATGATTATTGATGTGGTGCGGTGAATGCGTTTGGGGGAATAGTTCCAGACAAAGAGACACACGGGCCGGAGCCCCGTGCTCCCTTCGGCATTCAAAGCACTGTTTTTCCGATGACGCCGACCCAATGGTCAGCCCGCAGGGTGCCGTCGGCGAAGGCGGCGATGATTTCAAAAACGGAGTCCGAAAACCCGCCGATGTTCATCACGTCCGCCCGTTCCGGAGCCTGGCTGCTGGCGTTGGGCTGGATGTCGAGACAGACCAGCTTCGCGCCGGGATTCCGCTTCCGGAAGGCTTCCCACTGGACCATCAGCGCGGTGGCGGGACCGGTTTGGCGGCCAGCCCAGGATTCGTTGTCCGAGACGATGACGACCAAATCACCCTGGGCCTTCCGGCGGTTCATCTCCGCCAGTGGGACCGAGCAATCGGTCGCCCCGGGAGGCAAAGCCGCCAGTTTGGCCGCGTTGGTCAGAACGGTGTCACGGGGGTTCAGCACCACCGGGACGAGCCGGTCCGTGAAGGGCAGGACTTCCGCCCCGCGGTTGTTCCGCAGGAAGCAGGCCGTGACCAGGGACGCGACATCAAGGCAGCGCACCGCTGTGGTGGATCCCGGGCGGTAGCCGGTGACCGGCGACTGCATGGAACCGGACACGTCAGGAAGAATCCACACCTTGCCTGCGATGGATGGCACGTTTTGCGTGGCCGTTTCCATGGCATCCTGGAGCGCTTCCTTCACTTCCCCTGGCACCTCCGCCGAGACATTGACGTAGGCGGCCAGCAGTTGGTAGGGAAACACGCGGGCCTTCCGCACCTTGCCGGGATCGCGGAGCCGTTCCACGATCAGACGGGTCAGGCCGGGATCGGCAAAGACGCCATGACGGGCAAAGGTGTTCAGGTTCATGCGGGTGGTCTGCCAGGACGCGGTGCGGGCGATCTGCGCCCAGTGCGCCGGGCCGAGATCCAGCGCGGTGAGCATCTGGAACGGCACGTCAGGCAGGGCGTTGGCTTCGCGGGATTCCTTGAAGGCCTCGAAGGCCTGCACGAGGGGCGGCAGCAGTTGGGCTTCCACCTTCCGGCTGCACAGCCATCCGTAGAGGGCCTGCCGCTGGGACGAGTTCGGCTTCGGGTGGACCATCTTCACCACGTCCCCCAGCGAAGGCTTCTGGCCGACACTGGCGCGGAGCAGCTGGTCGTCCGTGCGGGCCGTCAGCCAACGCTGGACCAAGCGCTTCGGCGCGGTGCCGAGGGACTTCCGGCCCGTGACGCCGCTGCGGATGATCTGGACAAAGTTGCGCAGCATTTTTCCGTCGTCGATCACGCGGTCGAACACCTGGCGGAGCAGCACTGGATCGCGCTGCGCCAGATGGGCCGCCAGCAACGCCGGCACGTCCTTCATGAAACCGCGCTGGCGGGCAAAGACGGCGGTTTTGGCCACGAACGCTGCGTCGCAGTCCGAAGCCATTTTCAGGAGCGTTTCCAACTGCATTTCCGCACTGGCATAAAACGTCCCGCTCAGGCAACCAGTCGCGGCATATTGCGCCAAGGTCAGTTGCGGTCCGAAAGCGTAAGCCTTTCCTCCCGCTTCGTTGCGGGTGTCGGCGGCGGGCAGTCGGGCGTTCCGGGTGTTGAATAAGTTCGGGTTCATGGGGTTCCTCCTTTTGTTGGATGATGGAGGATGATATTGCTTTGAGCGTGCCAAGCTTGATCCAGGAAAATTTGAGTTGCTGTAACTTGTTGAATGTAAGAGAATTAAAATCTCAAAAAACTTTTTGGGTTTCCGGGATCTTCTCTGAAGTCGCATTTTTTTATCTTCAAGGATAAGAGTTTATCCAAAAGAGGCGTGCCATAAATCCGGATGGTGCCCAGCCCGCAGTGAGCCGGGCGGAGGCCCCGGAACCGCCGCACGGCCTGCTAACCGATGCTTCCCGGCGTCAACATTCAACGTTGCGCCGGGGGGATGGCCTGCTTACGTCTCATCTCCTTTTTTCATCGGTGTATCCTGTTCTATGAATTCCCGTTCCTTCCTTGCTCTTGCCCTGGGGCTCACCATCGCGCCGTTTTTTACGGGCTGTGCGGGCCTTCAGTCCGGGGCCGGTGCACCGCATGGGGTGGCGAGCATCGGTCCAGTTTATCCTGGAATTGCCTCCTATGTGGTCGCGGATGCCAATGACGGGCGTGTCCTGCTTTCCTATCAGCCGGATCAGAAACGCTCCGTGGCCAGCCTGACGAAAATCGCCACCGTGGTGATCGTGCTGGACTTTCTGAGGGGCTCATCCGGGGACATTAACGAAGTCATGGTGGTGCCCGCCAGCGTGCAAACGCTGGGAGTGCCCAGTCCGGTCGGTCTGCAGCCGGGGGACGGCATCAGCGTGCGGGACGCTCTTTACGCGGCGATGATGGCTTCGGATAATTTCGCGGCCGAGACCTTGGGCACCCATTTTGGGGCCAAACTTTCCCAAGCCGGCCTCGGAGGAAATCCCCTCTCCGCCTTTGTCACCCAGATGAACGGCCTCAGCGGCAGGCTCAGCCTGCGGAACACCCGCTTTGCCAACCCCCACGGGCTGGAATTGCCCAATGCCAGCGGCTATTCCTGCGCCTCGGACATCGCGCGTTTGCTCAATCACGCCATCACCACTGCTGGATTCACCTTCTACGGCTCCCAGCGGGAACGCCGCATCGCTTTCCTCCGGGGAGGTCAGGCCCAGTCCATCAGCGTGCGGAATACAAACGAACTGATTGGCCAAAACCGCATTGATGCCGGGAAAACCGGGACCACCACGCTCGCCGGTCCCTGCCTCGCCATCACGGCGGCGAAGCCCGCGACCGTCATCAAGCGCTCCGATGGCAGCACTCTGGTGATCCCCCACCGCCTTACGGTTATCACGCTCGGAGCCCCGGACCGGTTTAACTCCGCCGCACGGCTGCTTGCCGATGGCTGGAGCCGCTACGATGGCTGGCGCGCCGCCGGCAGCCCCACTGGCAGCAGCATGGAATACCTGGGGGTAGCCCCTTCTGCCCCTGCCCCTGCCGCCGCCGTTCCGGCAGCACCCGCTCCCGCCGCGCCGTTGCCTGCGGCTCCAGCTTATCCGCAGCCTTCAGCCTATCCCGGGGCCACTCCTTACTCCTCCGGTGGGGGTTACCAGCCCGTGCCTACGTATTGAAGCTGAACTGGTCCATCGCTGGAAAATCCCATCCGGCCAACATTCTGCTTTCACTTTCCCCATACCCGTCCCACCCATCTGATACCCCCAACCCATCTCCCCACCATCCTACCCATGAGAATCGGAATCCTAAATAGCGGCGGCGATTGCCCCGGCCTGAATGCAGTCATTTACGGCGTCGTCGGCGCTGCCGCCAAACTCGGTTGGGAAGTCGTCGGCTTCCGCGATGGCTTCGAAGGCCTCCTGCCCCCGGGCGACTACATGATCCTCGAGCCTGAAAGAATGGCCGGCATTCTGAAACAGGGCGGCACCATCCTGGGCACCACCAACAAAGGCCACTTCGCGGCCAAAATCGGCGAAGGCAATGTCGCGGAAATCCCCCAGGACGTCATCGACAAAGCTAAAACCACCCTCAGCCTGCTGGAAATCCGCGCTCTCATCGTCGTCGGAGGCGATGGCTCCCTCACCACGGGCATGCAGTTGATGAAGAACGGCTTGCCGGTCGTCGGGGTTCCCAAAACCATCGACAACGACCTCGCCGCAACCGCGATGACCTTCGGCTTTGACTCCGCCGTCAGCACCGTGGTCGACGCCCTCGACCGCCTGCACACTACGGCCGACAGCCACAAGCGCGTCATGGTCGTTGAAGTGATGGGCCGCAATGCCGGCTGGATCGCCCTCTGGGGCGGCATGGCGGGCGGTGCCCACATCATCCTCATTCCCGAAATCGAATTCAACTTTGAAAACGTCGCCAAGGCCATCCGTCAACGGGAAGCCCAGGGCCTGCACAGCACCATGGTCGTGGTCGCCGAAGGAGCCCATCTCCCTGGTGGGGATGCCATGACCAAGGAAAAGAGCGCCTTTTCCGAGCACCGCCTCGGAGGGATCGGCGATTATGTAGCCAACAAGATTTCTGAGATGACGGGCAAGGAAACCCGCTCCTGCACCCTCGGTCACCTCCAGCGCGGCGGCAGCCCCACCGCGCTCGACCGCATGCTCGGCACCCGCTTCGGCGTGAAGGCTGTGAAGCTGATCGAAGAAGCCAAATACGGCCACATGGTCAGCTATCAGGCCTACCACGTGGACTCCGTGCCGATTGGCGATGCTGTCAGCACGGTCCGCCTCGTCGAGCCGGATGGCGAAATCGTCTCCACCGCCCGGGCCGTAGGCATCTCCTTCGGCGACAAGTAGCTGAAAAAAGGAGAGCCCGCCCCCGCCCCAGCGCCAGCGGAAATATTCCCGTGCCGCGTTGGCCCATGCCCGCAAACCGGCCCGGCTACGGGGCCGGTTCTCCTGCTGGTTTCAGGAGGGATAACAAAAATCGGGCTAATCTGCTCTCCGGTTGAACACGTGCTGCTGAAGGTGGGCATTGGCGGCCTTCCGGTGGAGGGGGAGTTTTTTCAGCCAGAGGCGCAGGGCTTCCCAGTGGATCAGGAAGATAACCTTCAGCGTGATGAAGGGAAATTTCGCAGTGAGCCAGAGGAGGCGGCCGGTGGTGAGAGGCTGGCGTTTTCCCGTGAGGGCACTCAGGAGCACCTGGGGGCCATCCGGTCCGGAGCGGTCGTCGATATGGATATCCAGAAAGTCGCTGGGGATTTTAAGTTTGAAGTCGAAGTGGAGATCGAGACTGCTGTAGGGGGAAACGTAGAAGAGTTTGGGCGTGATCAGGCGGTGGATGGGCGGCGCTTCCTCGCTGGTGGTGGGCACTCCCAGAAGATAGGGTTTCATTTCCCGGAAGGTATTGCCGACCTGGACGACGGCGCAAAGAGGCTGGCCGGTGGTGCGGTCGGACAGGAAGTAGAATGAAACCGGATTAAAAATGTAGCCCAGCACCCGGGGAAGAGTGACAAAGTGAATGCCGATTTCGGTGGGATCGGCGGGCAGGGCCGGCGGATCCGGCTGGGTGAGGATCCAAGTCAGGATGTTTTCCTTGAGCGAAGCCTGCTCCAGGCCAGGGAGGGTGAGGTGGTCGCGGTCACGGAAGTTATATAGATTCCAGCAGTTGTGGGAGAAAAACCGGACGCGGGCGGTGGTGGCGTCGATTTCATCAAGGTCAAGGCAGAACAGGAAGATGCGGTAGTCGAAGTGGTGGACCTTGGGGGAAAGACGCCGGTGCATGACCCTGCACTCATAGAGGCAGGTGGTGGGGCCAGTGGTTGGTGGGGACATTTGGCAGAAAGGAGCCATTGGGACGGGAGCATGGGAAGGGTCATGGCGGCCTCTGCCCGGCACCGGAAGAGGATTTGTTATGGCTGGAGGATGGCCTTCGCGCAATCCATGCCGCTGGTGTAGCCATCCTCGTGGAAGCCGTATTTGAACCAGGCCCCAGCGTAGTAGGTGGTTTGGTCCGGCGAAATGCGGTTTAACGAAGGAAGTTCGTCCTGGGCTTTAATCGCAGCGAGGTCAAAGAGCGGGTGTTCGTATTCGATATGGCGGAGGACTTTTTGGGGATCGATGCGGTCCGGGCAGTTCAGGGAGACAAAGTAATTTACTTTTTCGCTGACGCGCTGGAGGCGGTTCATCCAATAGTGGGTCGTGGGCAGGATTCCGCCGTCCGGACCGGGATCGAGGCGGTAATTCCATGCGGCCCAACAGCGGGGGGTGCGGGGCATCAGGGAGGGGTCCGTGTGCAGGGTGGCCGTGTTGGGTTGATAGGAGAATTTGGAAAGCAGGCGGGTTTCCAGCGGGGTGGGTTCCGCGAGGAGGGGCAGGGTTTGGTCGCCATGGCAGGCGAGGATCACCTTGTCAAAGGTCTGGGGCGTTCCGTCCCTGAAGTGCAGGGTGGCGTCCCTGGCGGTGCGGGTGATGCGGACGACGGCGCGGTTTTTATGGAGGCGGTCCGCCAAGGGAGCAATGATTTTCCTGACGTAACTTTGGGAGCCGCCGGTCACGGTCCACCACTGGTGCTGGGTGCTGAGACCGAGGAAGCCATGGTTATGCCAGAAGCGCAGCAGCGTCAGGGCGGGAAAGGCTTCCATTTTTTCCGGCGGGGTGCTCCAGACGGCGCTGCTCATGGGCACGAGGTAGCGCTGGAACATGTCTTCACCATAGCCGCGTGCATCAATGTATTCGCGGAGGGACATTTCTGCCCACCGGGGATCGGTGAGGGCGGCCACCGCCCCGGCGTTGAAGCGGTTGATGGCCATGAGCATTTTCCAATGCCGGGGCCGCAGGAGATTGCGGCGCTGGCCGAACAGAAGATTCAGCGAGCCGCCGTTGTATTCCAGGTTTGCCGGCACGTGCTGCACGCTGAAGGACATGTCCGTCTGCTGCGTCGCGACATCAAGTTCCTGGAAGAGGCGGACGAGATTGGGATAGGTGGCATGGTTGAAAACCATGAACCCGGTATCAATGGGCACGGGGCGTCCGGCCTCGTCGACCGTGATGGTATTGGTGTGCCCGCCCGGGTAGTCGTTTTGCTCGAAAAGGGTGATCCCGTGGTGCCGGTGCAGATGGTGGGCGGCACCCAGACCGGCGATGCCGGTGCCGATGATAGCGATGGTGGACATGGGGGAGAAGAACGGGAGATGGAAAGTCAGAGGATGCTTTTCCTACGGGGAGGAGGGCGGTTTGGATGGCAGCAGGACCACTTATACGGGTGGCCAATCAATTTTTATGAACAAGCGGGGGATGATTTGAAGCCGGAAAACCGGACCGGGCCTTCATTGCGTGCTGGCTTCAAAAGCACCGCCCTCCACCAGGCTGAGCGCCTCCCCACACAGATAGAGCGACCCGCAAAGCAACCGCCGGGGACCGTTCCCTGTATCCTGCAACGCCTCCGTCAGGCGGTCTGCGGTGCGGCTGGCCACGCCGGGCACCGCGGCCTGCCAGGTTTTCTGAAGCTCCGCAGCCGGCACTGCCCGGGGCGAGTCCACGGTCACAAAAGTCACCTCCGAAACGATAGGTTCCAGCAGGGGCAGGGAAGCCGCATGTTCCTTCCCCGCCACTGCCCCAAAAATGAGGTGCGCCTTTTCCTGGGCAAACACCTGCTGCCAGGTAGCGACCAGGCGGGCCATGCTGTGGGGATTGTGCGCCCCATCGAGAATGAGCCGGCCGCCCTGCAGGCTTTGGAACCGCGCTGGCCAGATGGTGTTGGCCAAACCCGCCGCGATGGCGGGAGGCTTCGGTAAAACGCCCGCCGCTTCCAGGGCCGCGAGGGCCAGGGCCGCGTTCCATTGCTGGTGCCCGCCGGCCAGCGGGAGCTGCGGAGGGTCGACGTTCTGTTGTCCCGGGAGGACAGCATATCCGCCGTCCTCAGGGGATCCGCCCCATGGTGACGTGATAAAATGAATCGGGGCTCCCACCGTGGCGGCGGCGGCACGGAGCACAGCCTCAGCATCCGGATGCTGCGGGGCGGACACTACGGGGATGCCGGGCTTGATGATCCCGGCTTTCTCGGCGGCGATTTTCGCAATGGTGTCCCCCAGCCACTGCTGGTGATCCAGATCGATGGGTGTGATGACACTGACCACCGGCTTGACCACATTGGTGGAATCCAGACGGCCTCCCATGCCGGTTTCCAGCACCACCAACTCCGCCCCGGCGCGGTCGAACCAATCGAGCGCCAGGGCCAGAGTGAGTTCGAAAAAAGTCGGATGCGGCTCCCAGGAGCTGACCAGATCCCGCAACGGGGTCAGGCTACGGGCGATTTCCACTTCCGGCATCATCACGCCGCCCACTTGGATGCGTTCGCGGAACTGGATGAGGTGCGGAGAGGTGAAGAGAGCGGTGCGTTCCCCGCCGGCGCGGAGCACGCTTTCCATAAAGGCGCAGGTGCTGCCCTTTCCATTGGTGCCGGCGACATGCAGAAAGCGCTGTCCGGTGCCAGGAAGCTGGAGCGCCTTCAGCAATTTGCGTGTGTTTTCCAAGCCTGGCTTGATGCCAAACTGCTGCACGCTGTAGAGCCACTTGAGCGCCTCCCCGTATTCCATGGCAGGAAAAATTCAGGCGGCTCCCGCCTGGCGGGCTGGCATCAGGTAGCCGAGGAATTGGCCCAGGGTATCGCGCAATTCCTTGCGGGGCACGATCCGGTCGATCAGGCCATGGGCCAGCATGAACTCCGCCGTCTGGAACCCCGGCGGCAGCTTCTGGTGGGTGGTTTCCTTGATCACCACCGGACCGGCAAACCCAATCACTGTCCCGGGTTCCGCAAGATTGATGTCTCCCAATACCGCAAAGCTGGCGGTGGTGCCACCGAAGGTAGGATGGGTCAGAACGGAAATAAAAGGAAGATTGGCCTGGTGGTGCAGTGCCAGGGCGCCGCTGGTTTTCGCCATCTGCATCAGGCTGAGGATGCCCTCGTGCATGCGGGCTCCCCCGGAAGCGGCGACAATGATCAGACCGCGCCTCTCGCGGGTGGCTGTCTCGATGGCCCGGGTGATTTTTTCCCCGACGACGCTGCCCATGCTCGCACCCTGAAAGCGGAAGTCCATCACGGCCAAAGCGACGGGATGCCCGTGCAGCTTGCCCCGGCCAGTCACCACGGCTTCGTTCATTTCCGTTTTTTGGATGCTGGCGTTCACTTTTTCCGCGTAGCCCTTGAAATCGAGTGGATTGAGGCTGCGGAGATTTTCATCCATGGCCTGCCACGTGCCACCATCAATAATGGAAGCAATGCGCGTATCCGAGTCCATCGGGTTATGGTGGCCGCATTTGGGGCAGGTGCGGAGATTTTCCACAAGGTCAATCTCATGCAACATCACCTTGCAACCCGGGCACTTGGTCCACTGGCCTTCCGGCATATCAGACTTCTTTTCACCAAAGGCGGCGACGGAGAGTTTTTTGAAAAAGGACATGGCAGGTGGGGATTGAAAATATGGATCGCCCGGGACGCCGGTCAAATCAAGGCAGAGTATGCCCTTTGGCAAACTGGCAAAACGTCCGGATCCGGCCGCCGGGAGATTGTTGAAGATGGCATGCCTGGGTCGTCCGCCCCTGTTATTTGACCACGATGTTCACCAGCTTCTTCGGCACGACGATGACTTTGACGATGGTGCCGCTGCCGGTGAATTCCTGGACACGCGGGGAGGCGAGGGCGAGTGCTTTGATTTCATCTTCGGTGGCACCAGTGGCGACGGTGATTTTGTCGCGCAGTTTGCCGTTCACCTGGATGACAATTTCGATCTCGTCCACGACCAGCGCGGCTTCCTCGAGCTGCGGCCAGGGCTGCTGGCAAAGCTGACCGGCGGGCAGGGCAGGGAAAGCGGCTTGGAGGCGGGCGTTGATTTCTTCCGTCAGGTGCGGCGCAAATGGATTCAGGCAGAGCAGGAGTTGGTGGAACTCGGTCAGCGGCACCATCGCGGCGGCGGTGAAGGCGTTCGTCAGCACCATCATCTGGGAGATGGCGGTGTTGAAGCTGAGCGCTTCGATGTCCTCGGTGACTTTTTTGATGGTCTGGTGAGTGGTGCGGCGCAGAGCTTTGTCCAAGCAGGGATCGGCCGTGATTTTGGGATTCAGCGTCCACCCGCCGACCTGGTTTTCCTCACAAGCCACGCGCCACACGCGGGCGAGGAAGCGGCTCACGCCTTCCACGCCTTTCATGCTCCATGGTTTCACCTGCTCCAGCGGGCCCATGAACATTTCATACAGCCGCAGGGAGTCCGCGCCGTATTCGCTGATGACCTCGTCAGGGTTGACGACGTTGCCGATGGATTTGGACATTTTTTGCCCGTCCTCGCCAAGGATGAGGCCTTGGTTCACGAGTTTTTGGAAGGGTTCGGTGGTGCTCAGGTGGCCGAGGTCGAAAAGCATTTTATGCCAGAATCGGGCGTAGAGCAGGTGCAGCACGGCGTGCTCGGTGCCGCCGACGTAGAGGTCCACCGCGCCGGGTTTGCCGCTGCCGCCCAGCCAATAGGCCTCGGCTTCCTTGCCGATGAAGCGTTCGGTGTTTTTGGGATCGCAGTAACGCAGGTAATACCAGCAGGAGCCGGCCCATTGCGGCATGGTGTTGGTCTCGCGCTGCGCGGTGGCGCTGTAGGCGATCCATTCCGTGGCTTTGATGAGAGGACCACGTGGGTCGCCGGTGGGCTTGAAGTCTTCCAGTTCCGGCTGGAGCAGCGGGAGTTCGCTATCCGGAATCGCGGCATGGTTTCCGTTTTCCCAGATGATCGGAAAGGGCTCGCCCCAGTAACGCTGACGGGAGAAGAGCCAGTCGCGCAGCTTGAATTGAATGCGGCACTTGCCGAGGCCTTTGGACTCGAGCCAGTCGATCATTTTGGCCTTCGCCTCAGCCGTAGGCAGCCCATCCAAAAACCCGGAATTCACGGCAAAGCCCTGCCCGCAGAATGCCGAACGCATTTCACAAGGGAGCACGGGGCTCCGGCCCGTGAGGATCTCCCCAAAAGCCTTCCCATAAAAAACCAAGTCTTCATCCGCACCCAGTCCCGCCTTGGCGGGATTCTCCCCGATATACCGCATTACCGCATCAAAATGTTGCTGGCTCCGGATCAGCCTGTCAAAATACTCCGGCTGCCAAACCGTTCCGGTTTCCCCACGTTCCTTGTTGATCTGGACGGCGGTAAACCCTTTCCAGCTTTGTAAAATGTCAGCAATGCGATGCCCGCCCAGCGGCTTGAATAACACATGCACGTGATTGGGCATCACCACGGCGGCGTAGAGGTGATAACGGTCGCCGTCAAAATGCCGGAGGGCATTGGCTACGATCCCGCGAAGCGGTGTCTCTTTGAGGACGCAGGCACCAGCTCCGGCATCCAGCCAGGCGTCGATGCGGTCGCTGAACAAGGTGTGGAATTCGGCTTCCTGGGCTGGAGTGTGGGGTTCCGGGTTTTGGGCGAGCCAGGTGGCGCGTTCTGCGGAGAGTTCTTGCAGCTTTTCTGCGGGAAGGCTGTCCTGGAGACGCCAGGTGACAAAGCAGGCGGTGCCTGCTTGTTGCCAGTGGGGGAGGAAGCGTTCGTGGACCTGGGTGATGGCTTCGGGGTGATAGGCGACGAAACTCACGGGCCGGAGCCCCGTGCTCCCTTGGGGAGGCTTCGCCTCTACTACTTGCCTGACGGCAAGGTTGAATTTTTTGGCGAACTCGAAGTCCCGTTCGTCGTGGGCGGGGACGGCCATGATGGCTCCGGTGCCGTAGCCCATCATGACGTAATCGGCGATCCAGACGGGGATTTTTTCCTGGTTCACCGGGTTGATGGCATAGGCACCAGTGAAGACGCCGGACTTGTCCTTGTTCAGGTCGCCGCGGTCCATGTCGGACTTGCTGGCGCAGGCGGCAACGTAGGCTTCGACGGCGGCTTTTTGTTCCGGGGTGGTGATCTGCGCGACCAGAGAATGCTCGGGAGCCAGGACCATGTAGGTGGCTCCGAACAAGGTGTCGGGACGTGTGGTAAAGACAGTGACCTTGTGGCCCTGGACGTCGAACTCGACCTCCGCCCCCTCACTCTTTCCGATCCAGTTTTTCTGGAGCAGCTTGATGCCTTCCGGCCAGTCCAGTGGCTCGAGTTCGTCGATGAGGCGTTCGGCGTAGCTGGTGATGCGCAGCATCCATTGGCGCAGGGGGCGGCGCTCGACGGTTTCGCCTTTGGCTTTCCATTCTTCGATTTCCTCATTGGCGAGGACGGTGCCCATGCTGGGGGACCAGTTCACGGGGGCTTCGTGGACGAAGGCGAGGCGGACGGCGTCGATTTGTTCGCGGGTCCAGCCCTTGGCTTCCAGTTGGGTGACGGGTTGGGCCTTTTTCGTTTCCTCACAGAAATAGGAATGATAGAGCTGGAGGAAGATCCACTGGGTCCAGCGGACGTAGCCGGGGTCGGTGGTGTTCACTTCGCGGTCCCAGTCGTAGGAGAAACCGATGGCTTTGAGCTGTCGGCGGAAGTTTTCGATGTTGGCCTCGGTGGTGACGCGCGGGTGCTGGCCGGTTTTGATGGCGTATTGCTCGGCGGGCAGGCCAAAGGCGTCCCAGCCCATGGGGTGGAGGACGTTGTGGCCTTGCATGCGCTTGGCGCGGGCGATGATGTCGGTGGCGGTGTAGCCCTCGGGGTGGCCGACGTGGAGGCCGGCCCCGCTGGGGTAGGGGAACATGTCGAGGACGAAATACTTAGGCTTGGAGGCATCGAAATCGGCATCGCCCGGGCCGGGGGAGCGGTAGGTTTTTTCGGTGTCCCAACGCTGCTGCCAGCGGGACTCGAATTCATCGAAGGGGAAGGGCTTGCGTCGGTCGCTGCTCATGAAGGTGGGTGGAAGGAATGGGGAAAGGGGGGAGGGGGAATGGTTGAACGTCGAACGTCGAACGTCGAACGTCGAACGTCGAACGTCGAAAGTTGAACGTTGAACGTTGAACCTCTAATGGACGGGGGCGCTGGGGCTGGAACGGGGAAAAGGGGGGATTTAGAAAATGTTTATGTTGAACACGGAACGTCGAAAGGGGGCTGAGTCAGGGAGCGGGGAGTATCTGAAATCTCAAATTTGAAATCTGAAATTTCCAAGGGGCGGGAAAGTGGCGCGGTTTTTTCAAAAAGAAACCCCTCTCTGCGGACGGTTTATGCTAAGGTGGGACCATGCCTACCGTGCCGCCCAGTGCTGTAACCGATGCTTGGAATGAACTGAATCTGGAAGATGATGACCGCCTGGCCACGCATGTGGCGCAGTTCCGGGCGGAGCAGCCGGTGCTGGCGGGGTATTTGCAGGCGGCGGAGGAAGCGGTTTCGGAACGGGATGACCGGGGGCTGATTTTTTTCTACGGGCTGTGGGCTTGGCTGGCGTTCCGGAAATGCGGCGGGGCGGCGCATGAGGTGACGGAGGAACGGATCGAGGCGGCCTGGGAGGACAATGAGGATGAAATGCACGAACTGGAGGCGATGAACCAGGGACGTTGGCTTTCCGGCGCGCGGTCGCTCACGTCGGATTACCGGCAGATGGCGCTGCTGGGAGCGATGACGGAAAGCATCATGGATCCCGGCCTGACGGACCGGCCGCAGACGGATGATTTGTCCGGAGTGATCCTGCTGCATTTGAAGACAGCGATCGATGCGCTGGACGGGGACTGAGATCCCGGCTTTTTCCACCACCCATGAGCACCGTCCAGACCCTTCAGATCAAGGTCAAACCCAACGCCAAATCTAGCGGATTGGTTGAACTGCCGGACGGGCAGGGCTGGCTGGCGAAGCTGAAATCCCCTCCGGTGGACGGGAAGGCGAATGCGGAATTAATCGCGCTGGTGGCGGAGCACTTTGGCTGCCGGAAGGCGGAGGTGGTGATCCGCATCGGGGCTTCCGGACGGATGAAGCTGGTGCAGATTCCGGGGGTTGTTCCCTGACACCACCAGATACCGAAGGAAAAAGTGCAGACAGTCCAGGATGCCGTCTCCAAAATTCATTTGATTTCTCCAGACGACTGGTCTAATAAACCCCGCCATGAGCGAACGTGCCTCCACTACCAAAGAACGAATCCTGGATGCGGCGGAAGGTCTGATGCTGGGGAAGAGCTTTCACTCGGTCGGTTTGAACGAAATTCTGACGGCGGTGCAGGTGCCCAAGGGTTCGTTTTATCACTATTTCAAATCCAAGGAACAATTCGGCGTGGAGTTGCTGAAGCACTACGTGGACGGGGCGACGGACTACAAAAGAAAAATGCTGCTTTCACCCGTGCCGGAGCCGGATCCTCTGCAGCGATTGTTGACCTATCAGGAAGGGATCATCGCAAAATCCCATGAATCTGAAGGAAGGTGCCCCTGTCTGGTGATCAAACTGTCGGCTGAAGTCGGGGATTTCAGTGAACCGATGCGGGAAGTTCTCGCCGAGGGAAGCCGGCAATGGATCAGCCTGCTTCAACAGCTGATCCGGGCCGGGATCGGGTATGGCAGCATCTCCCCCGGCATCGATCCCAGCGCCGGTGCCACCCTCATCCAGGATCTTTGGACGGGAGCCATGCAACGCGCCGCCACCACCCGGGAAAGCGCTCCCCTGCGGGATGCCCAGACCTTTATCCGAGCCTATTTTGCTCACTGAAGCCTGTTTCAACTCACCAACCGACCAGTCGGACTCATCCAAAAAAACCACCTCAATCCACAAAAGACCCAACCCTATGTCCACACCCATCCAAGCCTACGCCGCCATGGCGGCCAAACAAGCCCTTCAGCCTTTTGAATACACTCCGGGCCCACTTGGGGAGGGGCAGGTGGAAATCGCGGTCGAAAGCTGCGGCATCTGTCACAGCGATTTGTCCATGCTCGACAACGAATGGGGTATGACCACCTATCCCTTCGTGCCAGGCCATGAGATAGTGGGCCGCATCGTCGCGGTGGATGATCACGCGAAACGCCACAAACCCGGTGACCGCGTCGGTCTGGGATGGTATTCCTCCAGTTGCGGGTCCTGTGCCTGCTGTTTGTCAGGTTCCCAAAATTTGTGTGCGCTGGCCGGGGGCACCATCGTGGGGCGTCATGGTGGATTTGCCAGCCGGGTGCGTTCGCACTGGACTTGGGTCTCGCCCCTGCCGGAGGCCTTGGAGGCGGCCAGCGCCGGTCCGTTATTCTGTGGTGGAATCACCGTTTTCAACCCAATCGTCCAATGTGGCGTGCAGCCAACGGACCGTGTGGCGGTGATCGGAATTGGTGGGCTCGGGCATCTGGCGTTGAAATTCCTCCGCGCCTGGGGCTGTGAGGTCACGGCCTTCACCAGCAGCGGCCTGAAGCGTCAGGAAGCTCTCAGCCTGGGAGCCCACCAGACCCTGGACTCCCGCGACTCCAGTGAGCTGGCGAAGGCTGCGGGCAGCTTCGATTTTATCCTCAATACCACCAACGTCGGGCTCGATTGGAACTCTTATATTGCCGCCCTGAAGCCGAAAGGCCGGCTGCACACGGTGGGGGCGGTGCTGGAGCCGATGGCCATCGCCGCCTTCCCGCTCATCATGGGTCAGCGCTCCGTGTCAGGATCCCCCCTGGGCAGCCCTGCCACGGTGGATACCATGCTGGAGTTCTGCGCCCGGCACCGGATCGCGCCGGTGACGGAAAGCTTCCCGCTCTCCCGCGTGAATGACGCCCTGGATCACCTCCGGTCCGGCAAGGCCCGCTACCGTGTGGTGCTCACCAACGATCTCAGCAACTGACCCCCGGCGGCGGGTTCCTCGCCCGGTCCAATTTTCCAATATTCCTCAGCTGACTTTCTCCCCATCCCCCTGTTTTCCCTTTTCCCAAAAATGTCCTCCTCCATTCACTTCACCCCGCTCCAGGCTGGAGCCTTCACCTTGCCTAACCGGATCATTATGGCCCCGCTCACCCGGTGCCGTGCCAGTGCGGGCCGGGTGCCCAATGAACTCATGGCGCAGTATTACCGCCAGCGCGCCGGTGCCGGTCTGATTCTCAGCGAAGCCACCTCGGTCGATGCCATGGGCGTCGGTTATCCTGACACCCCCGGTATCTGGTCGGAGGCACAGGTGGAGGGCTGGAAAATGGTCACCACGGCGGTGCATGAAGCGGGCGGCCAGATCCTGCTGCAACTCTGGCACGTGGGACGGATTTCAGATCCGTCCTATCTGAATGGAGCGCAGCCGGTGGCTCCCAGCGCCATCGCCGCACAAGGGCATGTCAGTCTGGTGAGGCCGGAGAAAGCATATGAAACCCCGCGCGCCCTCGCGGCTGCAGAATTGCCAGGAATCATCGCGGCCTACCGGCTTGGCGCGGAGCATGCGCAGCGCGCCGGATTTGATGGCGTGGAAATTCATGGCGCGAATGGTTATCTGCTGGACCAGTTTCTCCAGGATTCCTCCAATCACCGCACGGATGACTACGGCGGGCCGGTGGAAAACCGGGCCCGGCTGATGCTGGAAGCCGTGGATGCGGCGATCAGCGTCTGGGGAGCGGACCGCGTCGGGCTGCACCTCGCGCCGCGCGCGGATGCCCACGACATGGGGGATGCCGATCTGGCGGGCACTTTTGGGTATGTCGCCCGCGAGACGGGACGGCGTGGCCTCGCTTTCCTCTGCGCCCGGGAGAATCATTTGTCCCCGGCGCTCGGGCCGCAATTGAAGCAGCAGTTTGGCGGCGTCTTCATCGCCAATGAAGCCTTCAGCCAGGAGTCCGCCGAAACCGCCATCGCGGCCGGTGCCGCGGATGCGGTCGCCTGGGGCAAGCAATTCATCGCCAATCCCGATCTGCCCCGGCGTTTCCGCGAAGGTGCCGCGCTGAATGAACCGCAGCCACAGACCTTTTACGGAAAGGGCCCGGAAGGTTATACCGACTACCCTGCCCTGCCGGGTTGATGCTGGAGCGGGACCGGGACCCGGTGAACCCCGGATGGCCTCATCCAGCCGTTGGCAGGCGAAGCACAAAGACGGTTTCCGGACCGCCAGGCTCCAGGGCCAGCTCCCCGCCGTGGGCCCGGGCGAGTTCGCGGGCGATGTTCAGACCCAGTCCGTGGCCACTGATATTTTCGCCAGTCCCATTGCGGTGGAATCGACCGAAGATCGCTTCGGCTTGGTCCGCTGGAATAGGCGTCCCAGTGTTGGCAATCCGGATGATACTATCGGCCCCTTCGGTGGTGGCCTGGATCCGGATGTTTCCCCCTGCCGGGGTGTATTTCGCGGCATTTTCTGTCAGGTTCTGGAGAATGATCGCCACGCGCCTGGGATCCGCGGTGCAGGGCAGAGTGGCGGGCCAGTCCTGCTCCAGGGTAAGCCCGCGGTCCAGGCTCAGCACTTCCAGGTCTTCGCCGGTTCTTTCCAGGAGGGGCACCAGATCCATCCGGGCGGTTTCCAATTGCAGGCGCCCGGCATCCGCCTGGGCCAGCAGCAGCAGGTCCCCGATCATGGTCGTCAGGCGGCGGGACTGACGGCGGAGCACCTCAATCTCCATCTGTGCTTCCGGGGGCAGGGACTGGTGGTGCAGGGCATCCAACCCGGCGCGCAGCACGGACACGGGGGTTTTCAATTGATGGGAGGCATCGGCCGAAAAGCGGGCGGCAGCGGCGTAGGCGCGTTGCAGCCGGTCGAAAGTATGGTTCAGCACTTCTGTGAGGCGGGCGACTTCATCCCCGCCAGGGAGCACTGGCAGCCGCTCGTCCGGGCGCTCCGTGCTGATTTTTTCCGCCGCTGCCGTAAGCGCGGTGACCGGGCGCAGGGCCCGGCGGGCCAGAAGCAATCCGCCGCCAAAAGCCACCAGGGCGACGAGGGGCAGCACCATCACCAAACTGAGACCGAGATCCTGCTGCGTTTTTTCCAGCGTGCCCAGGCGGGTGCCCAGGTGCAGCACCAGGCGGCCCTGCTGCGAGCTGCGGATGCGCGCCTCATGTCCGCCGATGGCCATGGTTGCCGTGGTGCCTCCCGCCCCTTTTAAATCCAAACCCCGCAGATTCCCGGAGCGGTGGAGCACGCGGCCTTCCCTGGTTTCCACTTCCAGGTAGCGCAGCCGGAGATTGGGAGGGAGCAGATTCGCCACCACACCGGTGGCTCCGGTCAGGACGGCCGCCTCTTTTTTTGCGAGGATGGCATGGAGTTGGGCGGCGTCTCCGGAAAGTTGCTGATCCAGTTCCCGCAACTGCCGGTAACGCACCACCGGCAGCAGCACGGCCCCCGCAAGGCAAAGCGCCAACACCGCCAGGGCTGCCGAAAGCAGGGCAAACTGAAGTTTCAGGGAAAAGGAGCGCATGCGGGCGGGATTTGGAACATCCGGGGGAGCGGAGGCAGATCACTGTGAATGGGCAGGATGGTGCAGACGGGTGCGGAAGCTGTCCAGCCCTTCGTGCAAACCGGAGCCGCCCTGCCATGGGGCTCAGCGCGGACCGGATTCCGTCAGGGCTTTGGTTTTGGGGCGGAAAGTCAACATTCTCAAGCCGTTCAGGCAAACGAGCACGGTGCTGCCTTCGTGTCCGATCACGCCGATGGGCAGGGGCAATTTAAAGCCGAGCGCGGAGACCACCAGGACGAGGATGACGGCAAGGGCGAAACCGAGATTCTGATAGATGACACGCCGGGCCCGCCGGGCGAGGGCGAGCGCGAAAACGATGTTTTGCAGGCTGTCGCTCATCAGGACGACATCGGCGGTTTCCATTGCCACATCCGTGCCGGCCGCGCCCATGGCGATGCCGATGGTGGCCGTGGCCAGGGCGGGCGCGTCGTTCACCCCATCGCCTACCATGGCGACGGGGCCGATGGTTTTCAGTTCCTTGATCACGCGCACCTTGTCTTCCGGGAGGAGGTCCGCATGGAATTCATCCACCCCCGCCAGTTTTGCGATGGCCTGGGCCACCCGGGCATTGTCACCCGTCAGCATCACGACGCGCTCAATACCATCAGCCTTCAGTTGTTGGATCACTTCTGCGGCGTCGGAGCGCAGGACATCGGCAATGGCGACAGCTCCCAGCAGCTTCGCGGTGCCGTTCCCCACGTCCAGCTCCCCAACGATCACGGAGGTTTTCCCCTGGTCCTGGAGGGCGGCGATCCGGGCGCTGAAGTCTTCCGGAATAACTACATTTTGCGCACTGAAATACCGCGCATTGCCGACCGCGATGCGGCGTCCCTGGACCAGGCCGCTGGCTCCCTTGCCGGAGGTGGATTGGAAGCCGGTGCAATCCTCCAGGGCAATGCCGCGTTGCTTGCACTCGGTGACGATGGCCTGGGCCAAGGGGTGTTCGGACTTTACTTCGACAGCCCCTACCAGACCGAGCAGGGCGAGCGCCGCTGGATCGGGAGCGGCCTTGAAGTCCACAGTGCGGCCTTCCACGATCATGTCAGTGACGCGCGGCTTGCCTTCAGTTAGGGTGCCGGTCTTGTCGAAGGTGACGACCTTGATGGTGGCGGCGCGCTCCAGATGGACGCCTCCTTTGAAGAGCACCCCACGCCGGGCCGCCCCGCCAATCGCGGATAGGATGGAGGCGGGCGTGCTGATGATCAGCGCACAGGGCGAGGCGACCACCATCACCGTCATCGCCCGGTAAAACGCGGTGCGGAACGTTTCATGCATGAAGAGCCAGGGCACAAAAATCAGCCCCAGGGTGAAGAGGATCACGCCCATGGCATACCATTGCTCCGCCCGGTCGAGGAAGCGCTGGGTGTCCGCTTTTTCGGTCTGGGCTTCCTCGACCATGCGCACCAGTTTTTCGATCGTGGAATCCTTGGCCAGCTTGGTGACTTTGATTTCCAATCCGCCGGTCTGATTGATCGTTCCGGCAAAGACAGGATCCCCCACGCCCTTGGAAACGGGAAGCGATTCCCCGGTCAGGCTGGCCTGATCAATGGAGCTGCTGCCTTCCGTAATCACACTGTCCAGGGCGATGCTCTCGCCAGGCCGGACCACCAGAATATCACCCACCACCAGCTCCCCTACCGGCAGCAGCACGGTGCCGCGCTCCCGGCGGACCAGTGCTTTTTCCGGACGCAGCTTCATCAGGGATTTGATCGCCCGGCGGGTGCGGTCAATGGCATATTCCTGCAGCACATTGGATAGGGAAAACAGGAACAGCAGCATCGCCCCCTCGAACGGAGCCCCCACCACCGCCGCCCCTAGCGCTGCCAGGATCATCAGGATATCCACATCAATGGTCCATTGCCGCAGGGACTGGATGCCGCCGAGGACGCCAAAGTAACCGCCTGTCAGGTAGGCCACGGTGAAAAAAACATGCTGCCAGCCCGAACCACTGCGCGAAGCGAGCCAGCCGGCGATCATGAAGACGAAAGTCAGCACCATGCAAAGCGCTTCCAGCCGGTCACCGCTGGTCCAGTGCTTTAGCCACGCAAGGGCTCCCACCGGGCGTTCCCCGGGATCCATTTCATAGGGTTTGACCCGTGCCCCGGTATCGCGGACGCGTTCAATGACCTGAGCCTCTGACAGATTGGCGTCATCAAAGGTCACGGACATCACCCCGCCGAGAAAGGTGGCCCGGGCGCGGCGGATGCCTTTGATTTTCTGGGCCTTGCGTTCCAGCTTTTGTTCCGCCGCGCCGGAGGCCCGGCCTCCGAGATGGAGGATGGTGCGGCAATACTGCTGGTGCCCCAGGGGCGCGAGCTGCTCCGCCACTTTTCGCACGCCCTCATCGCTTATCATGCTGGGATCGAAGTCAATCTGCACCGCGTGCAGCACGGGATCCACCTCTGCTTTTAGCACCCCCGGCAGGTCCGGAGAAGGAAGAGGAACCGGTGCCGAGTCGGGGGAAGCTTCTTTGGACATAGGAAAACGATAAGGCCAGCGGGGCCGGGCGCAAGCCATCCCTCCCACGCCATCCGGGAAGGCTTTTGAGGATTTGACATATCGGGATTTACCGATATATGCTCCCTCATGCCCCATCCTTCCGAATTTTTCCAGGCGCTGGCCGATGCCACCCGTTGGGAAATCGTCTGCCGCCTCGCGGAGGGGCCCCGTTGTGTTTGTGAACTGACCGAATGCCTCGCGGTGCCGCAGAGCACCCTATCCACCCACCTGCAGGTGCTGCGCGCCCATGGCGTGCTGGCCGGGGAACGGCGGGGGCGCTGGATGTATTATGGCATCGCCCGCGAAGCCCATCCGGTGCTGCGTGCGCTGTGGCGACATTTTCCGCCCGCCTATCCAGCGGCGGTGGCCTCCGGGACCGCGGCTGAAGCCGGATGTGCCTGCCCGGAAACCCCTGTGGCTGAGGGCACCCCACTTTCCCCAACCCCAACCCTGACACCATCATGATGACCCTGGCTGAACTCAAAAACGCGCTCTCCGGCGATCCTGAACAACTGCTCCGCCTGCGCCTCCCCGGCGGCGATGCCGTGCCGGTTTCCTTCCACATCACGGAAGTTGGTCAGGTGACCAAGGACTTCATCGACTGCGGTGGCACCCGGCGCAGTGTCAGCACCTGCCAGCTCCAGGCCTGGGTGGGACCGGATGAGGACCACCGCATCCATGCAGGCAAATTGCTGGGCATTTTGCGGAAAGGCTCATCCCTGATGAGTTCCGAAGAGCTGCCCGTGGAAATCGAATACGAGCACGGCCTGATTTCCCAATACCCCGTGACAGGAGTGGAAACGGTGGACGGAGCCATCGTGTTTTCCCTGACAACCAAACACACCGATTGCCTCGCCAAGGAACTCTGCACCCCCCGTCACGTCGTGCCCGCGATGTTTGCCTCCGCCTTCGCCAAGCCAGCCGCCTGCTGCGGGCCCGGATGCTGCGATTGAAACGGAACCACCCGCAATTTTTCCTCACATGACCAATCCTCCTCTCATCCTCGTTCTCTGCACTGGCAATAGTTGCCGCTCCCACCTCGCGGAAGGCCTCCTCCGGCGGGCGCTCGGCCCAGCTTTCACCGTCGCCAGCGCGGGCTCCAAACCTGCGGGCTACGTCCATCCCCTCGCCATCAGGGTCATGGCAGAAATCGGCATTGACCTCTCCACCCACACCTCCAAACACATGGATGAATTCCTGACCCAACAGGTGGAGACCGTGATCACGGTATGTGGCAACGCCGATCAGGCCTGCCCGATGTTCCCCGGACAACTGAACCGGCATCACTTCCCCTTCCTGGACCCCGCCCATGCCACGGGCACCGAAGAGGAACAACTGACCGTTTTCCGCGAAGTGCGGGACGGCATCGCTGCGGTGTTCGGAGCCTACGCCGAAGGCCGGCTGGATGAGGCGAAGCGCGCCGGGAAGTGTTGCTAGTGGCTGTCATCCATCAACTCTCAACGATCAACCCTCAACCATCAACCCCCGGGATCGCCGAAAGCTCCTCCAGAGGAAGGGGTTTTTTCTCCTCTTGGAATCCGGTGGCGGCCAGCCGGGCGTAAAGACCGCCTTCGGCCAACAGTTCCTTGTGGTGGCCGGATTCGATGATTTTCCCGCGCTCCATCACACAGATCCGGTGCGCCTCCCGCACGGTGCTGAGCCGGTGGGCGATGACAAAGGAAGTGCGCTGGCTGCGGAGGCGGTCGAGCGCCTGCTGGATCAGTTTTTCTGTTTCGTTATCCACCGCGCTGGTGGCTTCATCCAATAGCAGAATCGGCGGATTTTTCAGCAGGGCGCGGGCGATGGAGAGGCGCTGGCGCTCGCCGCCGCTCAGTTTGGTGCCGCGTTCGCCAGTCACCGTGTCCAGCCCTTCTTCAAGACGGCGGACGAATCCATCCGCATTCGCGGCGGTCAGGGCGGCCCAGAGTTCATCATCGGTGGCGTCGGGTTTGGCCAGTTGCAGATTCTCCCGCACGCTGGCGTTGAAGAGAAAGCTTTCCTGGGTCACGTAACCGATATTGTCGCGCAGCCATTCCTTGGACAGCTCGTTGATGGGGGTGCCGTCTATCAGGATACGGCCTTCATCGCACTCATAAAAACGCGCCAGGAGATTCAGCAGCGTGCTCTTCCCTGCCCCGGTGGGCCCCACAAAGGCAATCGTCTGCCCGGGCAGGGCCTCGACGTTGATGCCACTCACCACAGGCGCTTTCTCTGCGTAGGAAAAACCCACCTCTTCAAAGGTCACATGGCCGCGCAGCACGGCAGGGCGCAGGCCCTCGATCAGGTTGGGCTCATCATGCAGATCAAGGATGGAAAAGACCCGTTTCCCCGCCACGACCCCGCCGACAAAGGTCTGGGTGATCGGGTTGATGCGGGATAGGGGATCGAACAGGAAACCCCATGAAACCAGGAAGGCCATCAACGTCCCGACCTGCATTTCCCCCTTCAAAATCCAGTAAGCGGCCGCCCCCATCATCGCGACGATGCCGGATTCCGCGATGAGCGACACCCCGGGCCAGGTCATGGCATTGGCCTTGGCGACAGTCAGTTGGGCCTGGCGCACCCGGGCGCTGGTGCGGTCAAACCGGAGCAACTCCTGCGGCTCCACGGTGTAAGCCTTGATCTGGCGGATGCCCGCGATGTTGTCATGCAGCATGGAATTCAAGGCACTGCTGGCCTCACTGGCAGCCCGGTAACGGGCCTCATTCTTCCGGGAGTAAAGCCAGGTCGCGAGGGCGACCACCGGCATGGGAGCCAGCGTCACCATGGTTAGGCCTGTGTGCAGGTGCAGCAGGTAGGCCAGCACGATGACAAACTGCAGGAGGCCGCTGAGGCCCTGGTCGATGGTATCGACGATCACCTTCTCAATCGCTGGCACATCACTGCCTACCCGCGTCATGATATCGCCCGTCGGCTGGTTATCGAACCACCGCATCGGGAGTCGTTGGATTTTATCGTAAAGCTCCCGCCGCAGATCATGCACCACCACCTGCTCGAAGGCGTTGTTACTCAAGGTCCGGGCGGTGAAAATGATCTGACGGAAGGCAATCGCGCCGACCGCCAGCAACGCCGTCGGCCAAATCGCGTCCCAGCGTTTGTTGGGAATGATATCATCAATAAACCGCTGGGTCATCGCCGGCATCACCAGCACCAGCAGCGTGCCGGAAACCGCGAGGAAAAAGGCAAGGAGTGCCCGCCAGCGGTAACGGGTGGTATAACGAAAAATGCGGCGCAGCGTGCTCATGGATGAACCGAAACACACCGCCCGACCCGGCCCGCGTCAACGCGGGAATCCGGCGGGAAGTCAGTCACGGGGTGCCGGATCCCATGGTGGCAAAATCTGATAGTCCCCCAACTGATTCGCCTGATGGTAAAACCCGGTGCGGAGATCCATGCAGGTGAGCCAGCCGCCGCCATGGGCCTTGGTATCAATGCAAACGGCATGTCCAACATGCAAAGGCAGCCCGGAGGCCTGGGCCGAATGCCCGCAAATCATCCGCTTGCCTGACTGATGGGGAGCCGGATTTCCAAAAAACTCCCAATACAACATATCATCCGGCTGATCCGCCAGTTTCAGCTTCGGATAGGCATTGGCGTGGACAAAGAATTCCTGCCCGGTTTCATAATACGGCAGGGTTTCCTCCAAAAAGTGCCAGTGCTCCGGGGGAATGTCCTCCAGGCTCTTCGCGCCATAGGAATCCAAAGCCTCGCCACCGCCACACGATTTCCAATCGATCAACACCGCCCGGTCATTTCGGGCCTGGAGCATCATGACCTCATGGTTCCCGCGCAGGGTCACCAACTGGCACCTGGAACGAAGGCCGATCAGGTAATCGATCACCCCGCGCGTATCCGGCCCGCGGTCGATGTAATCCCCCAGGGTCACGAGCAAATCCCCGGCTCCAAATTTCAACTCCTGATCCAGCTTCTGCAGCGCGGTCAGGCAGCCATGAATATCACCGATGGCAAATTGCCTCATGTCAGGATCGGGTAAGGTTTCAACTTTATTCCGGCTGGGATAACCAGCGTTCCCAGACGGGGGCGGGCTCCACCACACGAATGAGCGGGACGGGGAGTTTGACGCCGAGGAGGCGCTTCGGCGGGAACGGGGCGGAGAGCTGGAGGAGATCGGGAAAGGTGGAGTTTAGTTTGGGATCGGAGTTGGAGCCATGGCTGAAGGCGGGGAGGAGTTTGGTGAGGACGCTGCGGCTTTCCTGGTGGCTGGCCTCAATGGTGGCGCTGGCAGGAAGGCCGGTGAGCCGGTGGAGGAGCCAGGCCAGCAGCACGCTGCTGGCGCGCAGGGCATGGATTTTTTTCCAGTGGCGGAGGGGAACCTGAGTGGCGAGGTGGACGGCGCGGCGGGCGTTGAGATAGTAGGACTCGCCATCCACGGGACCGGCTTCAGCGCGGATGGATTCCGTGAGGGCCACAAGGTCCGGGCGGCTGCGCCAGGCGGCTTCCAGCACGGTGGCGTCAGGCAGATATTCGGGAAGCAGGGTGGACGGAAGATTGGGCGGCGGGCTCTGGCGGGTGCTTAGCACGCTGACCTGGGGATGTCCGCAGAGGAATTCCAATTCGGTGAGGAGGGCGGGACCAGCGATGCCGGGAACATCAAGCAGAACGAGGGTGACCGGGGCCTTGGCTGGAGAGGGGGAGTGCGTTGCCGTGGACCCAGCTGGAAAAAGGGAAGCCAGGTGGCCCGCAGTTTTCGTCAGGGAAAAAACATCCTGGACATGGGCGAGGCCGGCGCTGCCGTAGCTGGCTCGCTGGGCGGGATCCTGCGCCAGGGTGCACAAGTGGGCGGCCAAAACCGCGGCATCGGCAGGCGGAGCGAGCAGCCCGGTTTCACCATGGCGCACCATTTCCGGCACCCCCGCGAGCGTGGTGCTGACCACGGGCAGGCCGCAGGCCATGGCTTCCAAAATGACGGTCGGCAGGATATCGGTGGCCCCCTTGCTATCCGTCAGACAGGCGAGGGCGAAGAGGTGGGAGGCGGCGAGTTCCATTTTGATTTCCTCCTGACTAAGCACGCCGCGCAGGCGGACATGGGACCGGAGTTGGAGGCGGTCGATGGCGGCTTCAAGACCAGGGCGCTGGGGCCCTTCGCCGATGATTTGGAGGGCAACGGGGATGTGTTGGTCGCGCAGGAGGGAGATGGCTTCGAGCAGCACGGCAAAGCCTTTGAAATCAATCAGACGCCCAATGCTGATGAGCCGCAGCGGCTCCGGGGAGCCTGGCTTGGCCTTGGGAAATTGGGTGGAATCGATGCCGTTGTAGACGCGGTGGATGCGCCCGGCCGCGTCAGGACAGATCCTGACCAGCAAGTCCCGGCTGTAATCGCTGACTGCTGCAGTGAAGGTGGCTTCGCGGATCATTTCGCGCAGCAGGTCATCATTGGCGAGGTCCACCATAAAATCCTGGGCGTGGGCCGTGAAACTATAGGTGAACCCGGCTTTTTTGAGAAAGATGGCGGTGTGGGTGGCCCGGTTGGCGAAATGGATGTGGAGGTGGGTGACGCCCCGCTTTTTGAATTCCCGGGCAAAATGCCACGCGTTCCGGGCGCGGACGTGGGCTTTAAAGGATTTGCCGTAAGCGGCCTCATGCTGGTCAGCCAGAGCTGCCATGGCCTGCCATACGGAATCGACCGTCGAGTGAGTTAGGGGGAGATCGAGGACTGGACCGGGAGGCGGGTAAATAACTTCGGCCTTTAAACGGGCCAGCCGTTCATGGCGGAAGCTGTTCGGCGGTGGGTTGAGACTGCCGATGACCAGGGGCAGACCCGCAGCTTCCAGCGCCAGCATCTCCGTATCACAAAACGTCTGGGAGACGACCGGGAAACGGGAGAAGAGATAGGCCAGCACGGGGAGATAGGGAAATTGGAAAATTTAGAAATTGGAAAATTGGAAAATCGGGGAATTGAACGCGGGGAAATTTAGGGGACATCGGGAAATTTTCCCATTTTCCCGTTTTCCCATTTCTAAATTTCTAAATTTCAAAATTTTCCCAATTTTCCAATTTCGTTCAAAGCCCGGCGGGGTGGCGGACGGTGAAGCCTTTGGTATTCCGGGGCTTGGTGCTCCAGCGCGGGCCGATGCCGGTGCCTTGGCTGCTGGTGTCGAGGCGGAGGCCGCAGATGGTCATGAAGACGTGGCCGGAACGGGCAAAGACGGTGATCCATTTCCCTTGGCCGGAGCGGCCGTATTTCCGGTAGGCGGAACTGGGCATAGTCGATTCGATCAGGCCGGCCCGCCGCAGAACGTAAGAGACGCTGCCGGAGCAGTCCAACCCGGAGGAGGGCCTGCCGTGGCCCCCTCCGTATTGATAAGGCGCGGACTGGATCGCATTGGCTGCGGCGACGGCGCGGTGGACGGCGGCCGGGGCCCGGCGGGGGGCGACGGCTTGGCCGTTGACAAAGACGGCGCGGGGTCCGTCGTAATAGTCCTGTGACGTTTTTTTCGATGAGGCGCAACTCACCAGCAGGGAGAGACAGACGAGGGCAAGCAGACGGAGCAGGGTCATGACGGAACAGGCTGAAGGCGGATTTCCCAGCCGCAATCGCACGACTGGTTAAGATGTATTAAGGATTCCTCCACTCATTCCCGGTTCCGGGAAATGCGCAAGCGATCCGCAGTCGCCCTGACGGCAGACCCGGACTTTCTGACCGAATTTGGAGCACGGACTGGCAGTCCGTCCCGCAGCATTGGTTTTCTTTGTTGAATCTGTGTCATCGCGCGAGCGCGCTTCCCGCAAAATACCGCTGGCGCTTTACCCGTCGCGCCCTTTAATCATGACACTTATTTTCCGATTTCCTCTATGAAGTTCCGCATCAGCAAAGAAAAATTCCTGGAAGGCCTCCAGCAGGTTCAAAACGTGGTCAGCAGCCGCGCCACCTTGCCTATCCTCTCCAACGTGCTGATTGAAGCCGACCGTCAGGAACTGCGCTTCACCACCACCGACCTCGACATCGTCGTCAGCGGACGCATCGCCAGCACCGGAGAAGATGACATCGGCCTCCAAATCCTCGAACCCGGCGCCATCACCCTCCCCGTCCGCCGCCTTTCCAGCATCGTCCGCGAACTCCCCGCCAGCGAAGTCGAAGTCACCGTCTCCGACGAAAACACCGCCGCCATCAAATGCGGCAACAGCTTCTTCAAAATCCTCGGCCTGCCCCCCGATGACTTCCCGCCGCCTCCCCGATTCGAGGACGTCAAGGAATACAAGATCACCCAGAAGACCCTGCGCGACGCCCTCAAAAAGACCGCCTACGCCATCTCCACCGATGAAACGCGCTACGTCCTCAATGGCATCTACTGCCAGTTCAAGGAAGGCAAAATGACCCTCGTCGCCACCGATGGCCGCCGCCTCGCCATGACGGATGTCGACGTCGAATTCCCCGAAAGCAACGAAGCCGCCGTCATCGTCCCCACCAAGGCCGTCAATGAACTCCAGCGCCTCCTCAAGGACTCCCCGGAAGAACTCCGCATCCGCATCGGAGCCCGCCAGATCGCCTTCGAGCTGAATCAGAACCTCCTCGTCAGTAAACTCATCGAAGGCAACTACCCCAACTTCCGCCAGGTCATCCCCGGGGCCGCCAAAGAGCGCGTCACCCTCGAGCGCGAAGCCTTCCTCGCCGCCGCCCAGCGCGTCTCCCTCCTCGCTCCTGACAAGTCCAACAGCGTCAAGCTCCACTTCAGCAAGGACAACATCGAGATCACCGCCAACAGCGCCGACATCGGCGAAGCCCGCGAATCCATCGCCGTCAAATACAGCGGCCCAGACATGGCCATCGCCTTCAACCCCGAGTATCTCGTCGCCCCCTTCCGCAACCTCGACGCCGACGAAATCTACCTCGACCTCATCGACGAAGTCAGCCCTGGCGTCATCAAGATCAACACCCCCTTCCTTTACGTCCTCATGCCCATGCGCGTGAGCCAGTAGGAAAAATGTTTCAGGGGACGTCCATCGGATATTTTACCTTCCATGGCTGCACCGGCTTGACCTGCCTCAGACATCCTGACCTGTCGGGAAAATGGGTGAACCCGTTTACGGCATTCAAGCCGGAGGCTTGACCACGGCTACCTACTGGGATCCCTCCGGGATCATTGATGCTGGAGACCCGCCACATGCTGGGGCGACCGGCAAGCCATCCGCACTACAAAACGGCCAAGGCGACCGGTTCATCTCCATTCCCCAAGGTTCCGCCCTCACCTTCAGGCAGGCCCCGGTGTCCAAGCTATAGCAGAACCGGAAACTGCTTGCACCTTGCCGGGAAAACCGTTATATCCCGGCAAACGGACTGGCTTCACCTCCCCGCACTGGAACGGCTACCCCACCATCATGATCAACCCCGTCACCCAGCCAGCGGCGGCCTGGCTGCTGGCCCATGGGCAGGCTTACAATGCCAATCTGGCGACCGACGCCAACAGGGACGGGGTCAGCCTGCTGATGGCTTATGCTCTGAATCTGGATCCGCAGCTCAATCTTTCCGGCAGTCTCCCCCCGGCGACTCTCCAAGGCGACACCTTTGGGCATGATCTTTTACGCCGCCACTCCCGGCCTGACCTACCGGGTGGAAGCTAGCGCTGATCTTTCCCGGTGAAGCAACATTGGCGTTACCCAATGACCTCTCGACCGCGATGGCCGAAGCACTGCCATGGTGCCCCGCAGCGGCCCCTACCGTTTCCTCCGCCTGGCCGTTAACCGTTAAGCCCGGGCCGCTGGGATGGCCGGGTTCCGGCTCCCAGCGATCTTCTTTCGGGAGCCAAAGATTGGTTAATTCTACATTGTTAAATTGGGGAATCAGCGGGCTGGAAGCCCGCTGGCCGCACAGGCTGGAAGCCTGCGCCACGGGGAACTTAACAAAGTAGAATTAAAAGCCATGCTCTGCTGGACAACGGTTTTATTTATTTCAGAAGATGTTCCTGGAGGAACAGGATGGTGGCGTGGAATTGGAAGTCGGCGTTGGGTTTTTTGGCGAAACCGTGGCCTTCGTCCTTGGCCAAGAGAAACCAGACGGGGGTGCCGGCCTGGCGGACGGCGGCGGCCATCTGGGTGGCCTCCGTGACGGGGACCCGGGGATCGTTCTGCCCCTGGACGATGAAGAGGGGTTTTTGGATCGCAGCGGCGTGGGCGGTGGGGCTGATTTTTTCCAGGAAGGCGCGCATGGCTTCATCCCGCTCGTCCCCGTATTCCACCCGGCGCAGGTCGCGGCGGTAGTCCTGGGTGTTCCGGAGAAAAGTCAGGAAATTGGAGATGCCCACGATATCGATGCCGCAACGGAGGCGCGCGCCGTGCTGGATCATGCAGGCGAGGGACATGTAGCCGCCATAGCTGCCCCCCGTCACCGCCACGCGCGCCGCATCGCAGGCGGGGTCGGTGGCGATCCAGTCGAGGAAGGCACCGATGTCCTTCACGGAGTCTTCGCGTTTGAATCCGTTATCGAGGGCGAGGAAGGTTTTGCCGCTGCCCTCGGAGCCCCGCACGTTCGGATAGAAGAGGGCGATGCCGGCTTCGTTCATCCAGTAGTTGTTCCGCGCCTGAAAGATGGGGCGCGACTGGCCTTCCGGGCCGCCGTGGATGTTGATCAGGACGGGGCGCTTGCCGGGGAATTTGGCAGGATCCGGCCGGTAGAGAAAGCCGGAGAGCGGCAGACCGTCAAAGCTTTTTACCGTGATCAGTTCCGGTTCCTGAAAGGTGTCAGGATTCAGCCCCCCGGTTTCGCTTTCGGTCCAGCGCTGCAGGGGGCCTGGAGTGCGGTCGCCCGCGCCGGGACCGGAAGTGATCGAAACCGACCAGGCATCGGCGGGTGATTTCGCAGAGGTCAGGCTGAACCCCAGATCCTGACCATTGCTGTGCCACTCGAGGCCGGTGATGACCCCGTTTGGAATCCTGCCGACGCGGAGCGGAGCCGACGGCAAGTCGTGCTCCAAGCCTTGTTGGAGGACCTTGGACCAGGCGGTGAGATACAGGACGCTGCGGCCGGCTTCGTTCACACAAAAGGCCACGGTTTTTCCATCAGGAGAGAGATCGAAGGCCTCCACGTCCCAGGGCAGGGATGCAGTAAAGGCGCTCCACTTCCGTTCTGTCAGGTTCATGCGGCCGAGTTGACGGAACTCGCCGGCTTCATCGCTGGTGAAGTAGAGGAATGGTCCATCCTGGGAGAATTGTCCGCCGCTGCGGGAAATCGCGGGACCTCCTTCCGGGGTGAGGCGTTCCCTGCGGCCGGTGATGGAATCCATGAGCCACAGGTGGCTGAGATTGGCGGAAAGATATTCTGTGAGGGCCAACCGGGTTCCATCCGGCGACCAATCGGTGACCGCCCAACCCCCGCCGCTGAGTTCGGCCAGCAGTTTGGCTTCCGTGGGTTGGTCAGGATCCATGATCCAGACATCGTTGTCCTTCCCATTCCGCCGGGTGGAGGTCCAAGCGAGACGGCGGCCATCCCTGGACCAGACGGGGCCGGTGTTGCGGGATTTGCCATCCGTCAGGAGAGTGGTGCGGCCCTTGACGCAGTCATACCGGTAGAGTTGATAGAATTCGCCCCCGCCGGCGTCC
>CAMDJM010000011.1 GCA_945900785.1 Akkermansia muciniphila | reverse complement strand
GAATGACCGGGGTTGAGTCCGGTCTCACCATTGGTTTGGCGGCCTACACTCCGGCGCAAGGACACGCGTGGTATCGTGCCGGAGGTCACGCCGTGCAACAGAGTTACTCCCCGTCCCCAGCGGCAACGCCGGTTCTTTGCTGAAAAGGACGCTGACGGGCCACGGATGGCACTGATAGAACTGATTTTCACTGATTTAAGAAAATGCAGAAGATCACCATTCGGGTGAACGGCTTGACCCCGGATAATCCTTGAGGGTGAAGGCTTTCAGGCGGTTCTTGTGGTTCAACTTCCGATTTTAGGCTAAAAGGAAGTTCCACGGGCCCAAAGTCCTCCCCGGCTGGCTTTGTTGCAGCACTCCAGTTAACGCCGTGCCGACATCTGATCAAAATTCCCCTGCTCACAGGCCCGCACAAAGCCCTCCGTGGTGGTCTTCAAGTCATCCCAGCGGCTGCGGATGCCTTCCGCCTCCCCGGCATTGATGGCCCTGTCGCTGGCTGCGGTGGTAATGGATTCCAGGAGATCGGCAAACTGTTGGATGATGGCGTTGGTGGCCGGCCCCACGTCGCGGAGGCGCTCATCAGGATTTTTGGGATTCCGCACGTAAAACCCACCCGACTGCTGGCAGAGCCATTGGATAATGCGCACATCCCTGGTGAGCCGGATGAGTTCCGTGGTCCGGTCCAGAGGATTCCGGCTACCACTGCCCTGCCCTTCCTCCTCAAGCGGTTGCGACCATTTATACACCAGGGACAGGGAAATTCCCAGCCCGCTGGCAATTTCCTTGGGGCTGGTTTTTTCGAAGGCGTCTCGGAGAATTTCGTGTGATTCCACACCACACCCCTAAAGGCCCAGCCAGACGGGGGAAAGGGGGAAATTTCCGGCAGCCCCATGAAAACCCATGAGGGGTCTCCCCCATCTCCCTCATCTCCTTTTCGAAGTTGAAACGCTTGCGGTGCCTGCCGCGTTTGATGATGGTGGCACCTGAGGGCCGGCATGCCGCCGCCCGCTTACCCCCCTGACTGATTATGGATCTGACCCGCACTGTTTATGGCACCTGGAGTGGTGGACGTTTTATGCACTTTGGCGAAGTCCTGGAAGAGGAGCGCTTTATCCAGGCGATCCAACTGGCTTACCAGTCCGGCATCCGCACCTTCATGTCCGCCGATGTCTATGGCGCGGGCAAGGCGGACGAAATGCTCGGCACAGCCCTGAAAGGCATCGGGCGCAGCACCTATTCCCTCGTGGGCACGCTGGGGCACGACTTTTACGAAGGCCAGCGCGATGGCTCGAAAGGCTACCCGCGCTTTACAGACCCCTCCCTGCGCGGTCCGGAAGGTTATGCGGATTTCCTGCAGCACTGTGCGGAAAAATCCCTCGAACGCTGCGGCAGCGGTCATTTTGACCTCATCATGCTGCACAATCCTGACGAGCGCGGCTACACCAGCGACGCCGTCTGGGAGGCCATGCGCAGTCTGAAGGACAAGGGCCTGACCAAACAACTGGGTATCGCTCCCGGCCCGGCCAATGGTTTCACCTACGATCTGATCCAGTGTTTTGAGAAATACTGTGAGCTGATCGATTGGGCCATGATCATCCTCAATCCCCTGGAGCCCTGGCCCGGATCGCTGGTGCTGCCGGCGGCAGATGAATTCGGCGTCAAGGTCCTCACCCGCGTGGTGGACTACGGCGGGCTATTCCATGGCGACATCCAGCCGGGCCACCAATTCCGCCCCGGCGATCACCGCGCCTACCGTCCGGCGGGCTGGGTGGAGCGCGGTCTGGAGAAAATCGAACGTATGCGACCCATCGCTGAAAAGCATGGCCTGACCCTCCTGCAATTCGCCAGCCTTTGGAATCTGGCCCATGGCCCGGTGGAAAGCGTGGTGCCCACCTTCATGCAGGAAGCCGGCGAGGGCCAACGCCCCATTGAGGACCAGATCCGCGACCTTGCCGCCCTGCCAGCGCACAATCCACTCACGGCGGAGGAGGTGGCCGAGATCGCCCGCATCGGTGATAACACCGGCTGCATGATCCTGAAAGGAGCCAGCCGCCGTCACGATAGCAGCGACCGCCCTGACGAATGGGCCATGCGCGAAGACCTGGCCCCCCTCGCAGAGCGTTGGGGCCTGGAGTCCATCCAGTAGGTCCGACCGATCCTTACTGGGCCACGATGACCCGGGTGACGCCCATCCTTTTAGTCAGGCCGATAGCAGCCGCAGCAGCGGGGGTCAGGTCGATGACGCGGCCCCGGATGAAAGGGCCGCGGTCATTGATGCGGACGATTACGCTGCGGCCAGTGGATGGGGCCGTGACCCGGACCTTGGAACCGAATGGCAGGGTGCGGTGTGCTGCGGTGAGAGCCTTGGGGTTGAAGCGCTCCCCACTGGCGGTGCGGCGGTCATGGTAGAGGGAAGCCAGGCCATACTCTTTTTTTCCATGAACCACGCGGACTGGAGCGGGGCGGCGGGCCGTGATGTGGCTCCGCTGGGACGCACTGGAGGAGCAGGAAATCAGATTTCCGGCAAAAACGAACAAGCCCGTCAGGCAAGCGGTCCGTGCCATCCGCTTACGGCTATTGCGGGTCGTCATTGTGGAAGATCCGGTTCATTAGCGGGATGTCCCCGGGCCGTTGAATATGCACGGTGACCGTTTCCCCTGGGACCAGCAGTCCCATGCCTGCTTTAGGAAAAGCGCACACCACATCCCGGCCATAGAGCCGCCGGTTCGGCAGCGGACTGGTGGAATCGGCCAGATTATTCATGCGGGGGGAGATCGCGGTGATAGTCGTTTCAAAGATGGTGGCGCGGTCCATCCCAGGGGTGATCCAGACGGTGTCGCCGACGTTCAGTTTACCAATTTGATCCTGGGGGAGGAACGCGATGATTTGGTCCGGCGCGGCGACCACGCGGAGGACCGATTCCCCTTTGGCGGCGTATTCGCCCTCTTCCTTCTCCATCCGGTCCACACTGCCGCCCCGGGTGGTGCGCAGGGAGCAGCGCTCGATCAGGGAGAGCAGTTCGTTGACGTCCTTTTGTTCGTCCTCCCTCAGACCGGCGAGGATTTCCGGGGACAGGGATTTATAGTCCGCCTTGATGGTGGCCTCGGCATTTTCCCGGAGTTTTTTGGTCTTGGCAGTCACTTTGGCCAGCGAGTTCCTGACTTCGCCCATGGTCTGCACTACCGCAGCCTGGGTGCCTTGGATTTCAGCGATATCGGCATTCAGTTCGTCCATCTTTTGATTCAAAACCAAGCTATTGGGGCCAAGGAGTTTGATGGCGCTGTCGTTGGAAGGACCGGCTTTGGGCAAACGGTTGCGGGCATTGATGAGTTCGGTCACGCGGGCTTTGTCGCCGGCATCGCTGACTTCCAGCTTCCGGAGTTCCGCCTCGAGATCAAGCTGCTGGCGTTCCAGCCGGGAAATTTCCTCATAACGGTTGGCGGCCGCGCCCCGCAGGATGCCGGTCAGTTCCCGCTCGTAGACGCTGGTGTCCATCTGGGCGACGATTGTATTCGCCTCCACGGAGGCCCCGCGCTTGACCAGAATTTTGAGGACCCGGCCTTCCTCACTGGAGGAAATGTTTTCCTGGTAAACATCGACCGCCCCATTCATGCGGGAGAAGACCCGGCCCCGGCTGTAGCTCCACATAGCGATCAGGGCGGCAGCGATCCACACCAGCATCGGCCACGACTCCAGGATGCGGCGGCGGGTCAGTCCGAGCTTGGTTTTTACGGGGCTCGTGCGGTTGGGATGGGTTTCGCTCATGGCAAAAAAGGGGAAACAGGAACAGACGCAGGGGGCGAAGAGGTTGGATTAAATTTCGACCGTGGTGCGCTGCATGACGAGGGAGACTTCACTGGCATCGGGCAGCTTGGCGATGGCATCCACCAGATCCACCTTGTAGGATGGATCAATCAGCCGGACCTGGTAGGCATATTCAAGGACTTCCCCCTGGATGGCTTCGCGGGTGGCGATCATCTCAGCGGTGGTGCAATATTGCCCGAAAATCGCAGGAAGCGCCGCCTGGGCCCGGGATTCCCCAGGCAGCATGAAGCGCAGCAGCCCTTCAAATTCGCGGCGGCTGGCAAACGGCGACCATGCGAGGAAGATGGCCACAGCGGCAAAAAACAAAGTGCCCAGAATGGCGACCATGAAGACCTGAGCCCCGCAGGAAACGCCCACCGCCAGCGAGCAGAAGATGAAAATAATGTCCCGCGGGTCCCGGATGGGAGTGCGGAAGCGGACAAAGGCCATCGCTCCCAGAATACCCAGGCCGCGCGCCATATTGTTCCCGATGGCCATGATCATGATCGAAATAACGATACAGACCAGAACCAGGGTGTGAATGAACGAGCGCTGATAGCTAAACCCCTGGTGGGTCCAACGGTAAACGTTGGCGATGACCATCGACAAAACGAAGGCGATGCAGAGGGAATTGAAAATCTCCATCGCTTCCAAGGTGCGGCTGGCACCAAGGGCATCAAAAAGTGGGGCGGTCTGGGCGGAATTATTCATGAAGCGCGATGGCGGAAACGGAGCAGAAAGTCACGGAAGCAGTACAGGGGAGGAATCGCCCTGCCGATGAGGGCCGTATTGTGCCGGAATCATCCCGCCTTGCAATGGAAATAGGAGAAGGATTCGGATGGAATCCGCTAAAAAAAGGAAGCGGCATGAATCAAATCCAGTTGGGAGTCAGCGTGGTATTTTCGCTGCCATCGGCATAGGTGTAGCCGCGGAAGAGGGTTTCCAGCCTCCAAGCGACGGCGTATTTGCAGAAACCGGTATTATTCAAATTAAAGCGCCGCACCAGTTCCATCATCCAGGTTGGCGTGTCACGCATGGCCTTCAGCTCGAAAATGAAGCCTGGAAATGGGCGGCGCAGGCCGGTCTGGGTGTCCATGGGCCGCCAGAATTTGGGCGAGGCCACCCGCTCATCCGGCAAATCCCAGACCCGGGTCGGCCGATAACAGATCCGACGGTCAAAGGTGATCCGGGCATAATCGTCGTTGGCCCCGAAATAACTTTCCCGCGTGTAGCGGATCAGCATTTTCGGACGCGCTCCGATAGTGTTGGCGATACGGCAAAACTCGATGAGATTGTTGTTCTCCTTGGGCGATTTCAACATGGGAGCGGTTTCCGGATGGGGCACCACCGTCGGCCCATACTGCGCCCGGGACATGCGGGCGCGGCTTTTGATAATGACGACGCCGACCTTCCGCTTCAGTTCGAAAAAGACCGGGTTCCTCGGATTGCTGTCTGTTCCGTAGGTGCGGATGCGCAGCTTGAAGCGGGCATAGGATTTCCGCTCCTTGGCCAACGCCAGATCCATGGTAGGCCGGTCCAGTTGCAGCGTGGTGGTAATATATTCCGGAATGTCGCCTTTCCCATTCGGGTCCGGGACGACGAAAGGCTCCATGTAATGCCGGATCTGGGGCACCAGCCGGGGATGGATGATGAATTTCTGCTCGAAGCGCTCGATCACCATGTCCTTCGCCCCTTTGCGGCTGGGGCCGAGGGGCTGCCGCCCGGAGGCGGGTGAGGCCGCGCCGGGCGCACTTTCCTGCCCTGCCACAGGCAAGCCGCCCCCTATTTCCATGACCGGAGGTCCAGATGGTGGCCGGGAGGAGGTTTCTGGTGCAGGCATTGATTTGGATGGAAACGCAGGACGGTGTCAAATTTGTCACTTAAATAGCGGCAGGGATGGGTGACGGCAATAATTACTCATCGCTTCACCGTTCTGAACGCAAGATTAAAATATAAGGGAAATCTTAAAATTCTGGCGGGAATGAGGGCCGTTCAGGCTGAAAAGAGGATTTTGCTGCTTTCCATGATGCCTTCCCGTCTGGAGACATCCGGATAGCAAAGGGGTGACTGGCCCTGGCCGCCGGGCGCGATGGGCGCGGACTACCCCAGATTTAGCTTGAGCTGCCGCAGATTGACCTCCTGCAGGCCTGACAAACCCAAGCCCAGCAGACGCAGGGGGCGCTTCACCAACTGGTCCCGGGCCAGCAGCCAGCAGGCAAAACGGTAAATCGCGGCTCCATCCTCCAAGGGTTCCTCCACGCTCACCTGCCGGGTCAGAGTGGTAAAGTCACTATAGCGGACTTTCACGCTGACGGTGCTGGCGGCGAGGCGGTATTGCGTCAGCTTTTGGGCCAATTCATCCGCCTGCCCGCGAAGACAGGCCCGCAGCACCGGCCGGTCGGCGGTGTCCCGGGCAAAGGTGTTTTCGCTGCTGATGCTTTTCACCTCATCCCCCAGGTCCAGCGGCCGGTCATCCTCGCCGCAGGCCATCCGCTTCAGCTCCCTCCCCCAGGAACCCACCAGCGAGCGCAGATCTGTGGTGGTGTCCTGCAGGTCCGCGATGGTGTGGTAGCCCGCTTTTTGCAGCGCCGCTTCCGTCACCCGGCCCACCCCGTGGATCGTCCCCACCGGCAGGGGACGCAGAAAAGCCGTTTTGCCGGACTCCGGCACCAGGGTCAGCCCATCCGGCTTGAAGGAGGAAGATGCGATTTTCGCCAGCAGTTTATTCGGCGCAATCCCGATCGTGGCGGTAAGGTGCCGCTCCGCCAGGATGGCGGCCTTGATTTCGCGGGCCAGCGGCAGCGCGCTTTGCAGCAGCGCATCATAGTCCGGCTGTTCCGGCAACTGGGCCGTGACTTCCAGATAGGCTTCATCCACGGACACCTGCTGCACCAGCTTCCCGGCAAAGCGCCTCACAATTCCCATGATCGCGTCGCTTTCCTCCCGGTAAGCCTCCATCCGCGGCCTGACAAAAATCCCCTCCGGGCAAAGCCGGCCCGCCGTAACACTGGCCATGGCGGAACGCACCCCAAAGGTCCTCGCTTCATAACTGGCCGCACACACCACCCCGCGCCGCTCCGGCGGCCCGCCCACGATCACCGGCTTCCCCCGCCACTCCGGCGTATCGCGCTGCTCCACCGACGCATAAAAGGCGTCCATATCCAGATGGAAAATCACACGGGGAGCAGCCATGGCAGGGGCAATGTCAGGACCGGTGCCCCTGTTGGAACCTGGGCACAGGATTCAGCCAGATGCCCTGGTCCCCCGCAGTTTTTTTATCCTCATTCATTCCGCAGCCCATAGCCGGATTCCGTGGGAGGGTCAAGCCCGCCAGGGGAGCACCCGCGCCCCGCGTCATTTCCAGCGCCCCGCCGGAAATTTAAAACAACCCCGGAGCAGCCGCCATTCCATCCCATGCATCACGTCCACCATTCACCTATCCCTCCGATTCCCCTGCAGATTGCCCCTCCGGTTTCCCTTTCGATTCCCCTTCGCGCCTTCATCCCGGTTTTCCCGCATCCAAAACCGTCCACCAAGCGGTTTCCTCATATGAAAACCACCCGCCAGTTCCATCTGGTCCTGCTGATCTGGCTGGGCTGCGCCGCCGGCTCCCCCGCCCGGACCATGGAGGAGTGGATGAAGCAGGGCGACGCTCCCGAAGCCAAATTGCAGACCAAACCTTCTCTCGACGCGGAAAAACTTGCCACTGGATAACAAATCCGAAGCCCGCGCCATGTTGACCAAAGCGCTCGCCCTGCCCGACCGCGGGCGCGACGATCCCCAAGTGCGCACCCGGGCCCAGGCTGCCCTCACCCAGCTCTGGGGACAGGGCTCATTGATGGTCTGCCGGACCCCGTTTCAAGGCACCGCCAGGCAATACAGGAACTCATGCCCACGCAGCAGCAGGTCCTTGCCAGACAACGCAGGGGAAGCATCGAACTTTTCCTCCAACTTGTTCACCGCCAGCACCTCCAGGCGGGGTCCGACCTTGAGCACCACCCCCTCACCATTCCTTCCGCTCAGGTAAATCCTGCCATCCGCCGCCACCAGGGAGGCATACACCCCTCCCAGCCCTTCGATCCGCGCCGCATCAATCAGCACCGCACCGGTGGTGGCGTTCAGACAGGTCAGGATCCCTGAGTTTTGACTCAAAAACCACAGCCGGTCCTCCTCCACCAGACCGCTGGGGACATAGGGACATTTGCTGTCATACCGGAAAGCGATAGCATCCGAATCCGTCAGATCCCCCGTGCGGCCCAGCCTGATGGCGCGCAGCGCATTGCCGCGGAAACCGCTCAGCGCATAAACCAGGCCGTGAGCCACCACCGGTGTCGGAATCACATTTGTCGTCATGCCACCGCACTCCCAAATCTGCTCACCCGTCGCCAGATCATAACTGCGGATCCGGTTCGTGGCGCTCACCACCACCTGCGTTTTGCCCCCGTGCTCCACTGCCAGTGGCGTGGCCCAACTGGTCGGCTCATCCCGCAATTTCCTCCAGCGCTCCGCTCCTGTTTTCTGGTCCAGGCAGACGATGAAATCCGCCCCTTCGTGATCCCAGTTGATCACCAGGGCATCCCCCGTCAGCAGGGGCGAGCTGCCTTCGCCAAACGCATTCCGCGTCTCCATGCGTCCGAGGGACTTCGACCACACCAGCTTTCCCTCCATGGTATAACAATGAATCCCTCGCGAGCCGAAATAAGCGTAGACATGCGTCCCATCCGTCACTGGCGAATGGGAGGCAAAGCCATGATCCTGGTGGTGGCTTTCGTGGGGGAGCTGCTCGATGGCGGTCTGCTGCCAGATCGTTTTCCCGGTGGCCCGGTCCAGGCAGTGAATCTGGAACTGATAGGGTTCCACCGGCGCTTCCTTGCGCATGCCCCTGCCGCCCTGGCCACTGCGGGGACCGCCCGGCCGGGCGCGTTCGCCCGGGGGTGGCGGCGGCGGAGGGGGGGCAGGAGGAGGAGGACTGTCAGCTTGTTTCAGAGCGGGTTCCTGCGGAGGCGCTCCCGCCTTCTTCTTCCCGGCCAGCACCGCCGTCGTCACAAAAACCCGTTCGCCCAGAATAATAGGCGTCGAGGTCCCGCTGCCCGGAATCCGCACCTTCCATTTCACATTTTTCGTTTCACTCCATTCCACTGGCGGCTTGGCCCCGGGGGCGAGGCCATTGGCCAGCGGCCCGCGCCACTGCGGCCAGTCCGCCCGGGCCGGCGGCGTGCTGGAGAAAAAACCTGACAAAGCAACGGCTGCCCAAAGGGAAGTAGACCGGGAAAATAACATGGTAGGAAAATGCAGGAAGTTTAACAAAGGAGAAATCATCAAAAACCGCCCGGCGGCGCATCCGCCGGGCGGCCTGAATGCAGCAGGAACGGGGCCGGACCCGGCTTACTTCGCCGCTGGAGCCGGAGCTTCAGGCGCTTTTGGGGCCTCTGGTGCTTTAGGCAGCTCCACTTTCTTCGCCCCTTCCCCGCCTTCGCGGCTGGCCCGTTCCTTCTGCCAGTCTTCGCGCATTTTGGTGCGTTCCTCCTCGGAGAGCTTGCCGTCCTTGTCGGCATCATACTTGACCATGGCTTCCTTCTGACGGTCCTCACGCAACACCGCAGCTTCATCCTCACTCAATTTCCCGTCGCCGTCCTTGTCATATTTTTTCAGCACCTCCGGGGACAGGGGCCGGCGGGGTCCACCCTCGCCGCCAGGACCACCCGGGCCGCGCCCACCGGGGAAGGAACCACGGGCCTTGGCGCGCTCTTCATCGGACAATTTCCCGTCCTTATTCTCATCGAAGCGCTCCAGCATGCGCTTTTCACCTGCCTCGCGGGCCGCCTTCATTTCCTCGTCGTTCAGCTTCCCATCCCCATCCTTGTCAAATTCCCTGATCATCCGCTCGCGCCATTCCCCACGACCGCCTTCACCACCACCACCACCGGGAGCTGGGGGAGCAGCTGGTTTTTCCTGCGCCAGCAGGAGGCTGGGAGCCGTGATCAGGCCCGCCAGGGCGAGCAAAAGAGAGAGCGGAGTTTTCATGAATATAGCAGGTTGGAGATGTTGACGAAACACGCCTCCAGCAACGGCCGGGGTCGTGTTTCATTTGCTTTTGACGCCCCCCGGCAGGAAAGGTTCATCCGCATATGCGTATCCTTGCCACCCATCCGGGCAAGCCACTTCTTCTCCTTGCCCGCCCCGCCGCATCTCAACCAGAAACCGGTGTCTCCACCACCCGCTGCCGCTGCGTGCCCAGCCCCGCCACCGTGGCTTCCACCACATCACCCACCTTCAGATAACGCTCCGGCACCTGCCCGGCCCCCACTCCACTGGGCGTTCCGGTGCTCACCACATCGCCCGGCAGCAGCGTCATAAAATGGCTGATATAACTCAGCACATGGGCCACCCCGAAAATCAAATCCCCTGTGGTGCTCTCTTGTTGCACCACCCCATTCACGCTCAAGCCCAAGGTCAGCGCCCCGGGGTCTGCGGGCAGCTCCTCCGGCGTCGCCAGCCATGGACCAAAGGGCGCAAAGGTATCCCCGCCCTTTCCTTTCGACCACTGCCCGCCCCGCTCCTTTTGCCAGGCCCGCTCACTGAAATCATTCATCACCCCATAGCCGGCGACATGCTCCAGCGCCTCCGCCTCCGGCACCCGGCGCATCGTTTTCCCGATCACCACCGCCAGCTCCACCTCCCAGTCCAGTTTTTGTGAACCCGGCGGCAGCCACAACTCATCGAATGGCCCATTCCAGGCCGACGTCGCCTTCATGAACAACACCGGTTCCCCCGGGATCGCCGCCCCGGTTTCCATGGCATGCGCACGGTAATTCAGCCCCACGCAGACAATCTTCGAAGGCCGTGCCACCGGTGCCCCCCAGCGCACCTCCGCCGGCACCTCCTCCGCTCCTGACAAATCTCCCGCCGCCCACTCCTCCAGCCGCTGCATCCCTCCGGAGCCAAAAAAGCCCTCATCAAAATCCCGGCAAAACGACGGCACCGCCACCCGGCGCCCTCCTGCCAACAACAAGCCCGGCCGCTCAGCCCCGGCATTTCCAAATCGGATCAGTTTCATAGCAAATAGTTCATCATCCAACCCCGTATCCCATGCTCCGTCCACGGGAAAGAAAGACCGTCCGTTTCACTGATGGCAATGAGGAGCTGTCTGCCTGGACATTTCCAATCACCTGCCCGCCGCCCTCAACGCCTCCAACAATGGCCAGCGCTCCCTTGCCCATCAGATCATCAGCCTCGAAGCCCAATTGAAGACCGCCAGCATCGCCCAGGCCGCCGAAAGCGCCAATTGCCCGCGATATTCTGAAGAGCAGCGCCCGCGCCTGTGAGTCCGCCGATCCCCCGGATGAAGCCCTCGCCAGCGTTGGCTGGGACCTTCGCAAAGGCCGCAGCCCCTCCCAGTTGCTGCCCGCCCCCTCCAAGCTCACCCTGCGCCCCACCGGCTGCCCTGGCGAGATGATCGCCCGCTGGGGCCGCGTTCCCAACTTCCACTTCTACGAACTCCAAGTCGCCGTGCCGGAAGACCTGAACGCCGGCCCGAACTGGGACCTCACCCCCATCCGCAGCATCACCAGCGCCTCCGACACCATGCCCCGCACCCCCGTCGGCAAAACCATGTATGTCCGCGTCCGCACCGTCAATCCCAAGGGCCCCAGCCCCTGGAGCGCCGCCGTCGCTTCCCTCGTGCTGTAGTTGTTTCCTTCTCCTTCTCCGCAAACAGAACCAAACCAACCGACCCCGCCGTCCGGCTCCGTCCGGGCGGCGGGGTTTTTTATTGCCTCCACCCATCAGGCGGCAACCTAACCGTAGCAAGGCCGTCCCGGCCTTGAGCGACGCCTTGGCCTATTGAAATCCCGCATAACCGCCGGAACACAGCCGTCCTGGCTTTGCCGGATTTCTGGTGTCCCGCCAGCATTGCATGTGATGCGGCCAGGATGACCGCAAGCCAGCGCCCCGTCATGCCCGTTACTCCCGTCCGGCTCGGCCTGCAAAACACCTCATTTCCTGGCCAGATCCGCGCGCGCTGGGCCCGGGTTTCCAATGCCCGCTATTACGAAGTTTAGTTCGTGGTTACTACGGATCCCTCCCCATTCCCAGACTGGACCCTGCACCCTATCCAGAGTAGCACCATTGCCCAAATGACCTTCAGCGAATATCCCATTGGCAGCCTCATCTACATCCGCGTCCGCTCCGTCGGAGCGAAAGGCTCCAGCCCCTGGAGTGATGCCACCACCGGCATGATCCTGTAACTGCCACTGGGGATGGCGAACCTACTGTCTGCGTGGGTATGCCAAGGCAGAATACCGCCCTTCCTCCGGCGCTAGCCTCAACTTCTTCCCTACCAAAACCCCGCCGTCCGGTCCATGGGCAGCGGGGTTATTCGCACCCAGCTCCCATGCTATCCAAGTGACCAGGACTGGGCCAGGCCATTTTAAATTTTAATCAACCTATTCAGCCAGCCAGCCAATCACACGGAACCTCGCCATTCATAAGACACTTCTTCACCAAGGAAGCCTATGTGACGTTTCCGGCAAATTCAGGGCAAGCCATACCGGGGGGTGAAGGACCAGAATAACGACAGAGGAAATTACAAAAAACATATAATTTTCTTGCGCGACTCTGCCATCACGGTTATTCCTCCCAGCATAAATCCGATGGCCACACCTTCCCTTACCGGCCACAATCAGATTAATAAAACCATCAATGGCTTACGCTAAGGCATTTACAGCACTGTGGCCTTCGCCCTGCTGGCTTTGGGATATTGGCTTTGGCTGGAAGCCGGCCAGAATCGGCTAAAAAAGGACGCCGACACGATCCTCCGGGGAGTCCCGGCACAGTCGGCACCGCTCAAGACTGCTGTAACTACGCTCACCAGTCCCCAGCGAACTACGCTCACCAGTCCCCAGCGCAGAGCGGATTCATTGGCGGACTCCAACCCGGTTGTGGTGGATCCCCAGGGGGCAGCCCAGTCCATCCTGGCACATGGCCAGGACTTGCAGGAAGAGAACCGGAAAATCCGGGCAAGCCTTGCTGCCGGTGACATCTCTGCCTTGCCGGATTCCCTGAAAGTGGCCGACTTGCCTCTCAGCACGCCGCCACCCCGTCCGGTGGCATCCCGCTCAGGTCCCTGACTCTAATCTGCCTGTTTTATTTCATCTCCCTCTCCTTTTTATACCTTTGCCTTGACTAGCCATGAAGCAGACATTTTCCGCTCTCCGCTCTTTCGTGACGTGGACTATCCTGATAGGATGTTTCACATCCGCTGCTGCCGCCCTGACGGTTTCAGAGGACTTTGAGGACGATCCGGCTCACCCCAATTCCTGGTCAGCGTTGTCAGGGACTCCAGTGGAGGGCTGGACGTTATCTGTCAATGGAGTTGCTGCTCCATGGGATCCCCCGAGAGCCCGGGCGCTGGCAGGGGATAGTTTCAACGGATCACAGGCGCTGAGCCTCTTTGCTTCCACGCCGGGCAATGTTGTGGAGGTCGGGAGGACGTCCCTTCTGAGTGCTGTGGATGCCGGTTTCGCCGGGGTTGCCGTGAAGTTTCCCTCCATCGTCAATCCTGGCCCGGGAATGGCGGTCTCCCGGATGGAACCTTCCATAACTTTACTTGGAGTTCGTTTCGCGTTTATAGGGGTCTCATCCGGGTTGGCCCGATGGTTTTATTGGGATGATCTCTCGGATGATTGGTTTCCTATTGGCTCGGTAGTTCCATTGGGGACCGATGGGTCTGCTTCCGGGTGGACCCGGCTGAATGTCAGACGGCAGGAGTCTATGGTGGATATTTGGGTAGATGGGAAACCCTGCGCCATGGGGAGCACTTCCGATGAAATGTCTGCCGGTTTCCAGGCCCGGGCCCGTCCCAGTGGCCCATCCCTGATCGATGCCCTGGTCTTCAGTGACCACCAGGTGCTTTTTACTGACTCGGATAGCGACGGCATGCCGGACAGTTGGGAGCAGGCATTTGCCCCGGCAGCCAATTTCATGGTGGATGACCGGTGGGGGAACGCAGATGGGGACACCCTGTATAATTTTCAGGAATACTTATGGGGTTCCAATCCCGGCCTTACGGATTCAGACGGCGATTTGATTCCGGATGGCTGGGAAGTGGCGAACGGGTTGAACCCGGCAGATGGCCGTGACGCCTACGGGGACTTCGACGCGGATGGGGTGTCAAATCTGGAGGAATTCCGGGCGGGCACCAATCCCCGCAATACCTCCGGCAATGGTCCCAACGTGGTTTATTTCAAAGCTGGCACCGGCTCTGGCACCCCACCCAATGGTTCATTTGAAAATCCGTTTTATCACTTTCCCACGGCGCTGTTGACAGTGCCAACCGGAGGTAAGCTGGTTATACTGGGCTCGGGTGGGCCGGTGAATCTGCAGGGGACACCAGTGCTGGATAGTTCGGTCCGGACTCTTACGATCATCGGGGTGGACGGGGCGACCTTCACGGGGGTTTGTGCGTCCCCTTTGCTTTGTTTTACCGGCAACGGCACCACCCGCAAAATCACGCTGGAAAACCTCATTTTCTCAGGTTGCCAGTCCGGCACGGGTTCTGGCATCGTGGCATTTAGCGATTGCCCGGCGGTGGTCACACGATGCCGCTTTGTCTCGGGGGTGGCGGCGGCGGGCGGGGCTTTGTCTTTCAACGGAGGCTCTCTCGTGATCACCGATTCAACGTTCAGTGGGAATAGTGCCACTGGGGATGCCGGGGCCATCCGGGCTTCCAATGCCTCCCTCAACCTGCAGCGGAACCGCTTTATTTCACAAATAGCCGGGGGCAAAGGGGGGGCCCTGGCGCTTAGTTCCTGTTCGGGCGAAATTTCCAATTGTCTCTTTTCCTCCAATACCAGCAACGGGGGAGCCGGTAGCGCCATCGCCTTGGAAGGTTCCGCTGTTCCAGTGGTGTCCTACTGCACTGTGGCCGACAACAATTCGAGCACGGGAGCTGCGGTCTCTTCCACGGCCGCCAGTTCTCTGCCTGTGTCAGTGAACGGGTCCATTTTTTGGGGCAACAAAATGGGCACGACCACGGTCAATTTGACTGGTCCAGCCACCCTCACCTCAAGCACCACCCAGACGACCGCCTATTCCGGCACGGGGAATAATACCAGCAATCCGATGTTCCTCCGCAGCTACCACCCCCAGATGGCACTGGTGCCTGGCGATGGCTATGGCCTCTCTGCAGGGTCGCCCATGATAGACCGCGGGCCCAATCCGGTGCCCGGGCTGGACTTGGATGGATTGCCCCGCCGCCGTTTCCTGCCTGCTTACATCACCAGCTTTGTTTCGAATGGCGACCGGGGAGCTTTTGAATTCAACGACACGGATGGTGACAACCTGCCGGACGGTTGGGAAACCCGCTATGGATTTGATCCTGCCACTGCCGCAGACCGGGACCTTGATGCCGACCAGGATGGGTATAGCAATTACGAGGAATATTCCGCCAAAACTGATCCTCTCAGCCGCACTTCCTTGCCCGCCATGGTCATTTATGCCGCTCCCACGGGGGATGATGCCGCCTCAGGATCCTTTACGGCTCCGGTGCGCAGTATTGCTGCGGCCATCAGTAAAGCCACCGGCCGCATTGCCTTGCGGGATGGCACCTACGCCGGCACGGGGACTGGGCCTGCCACTTCCAATGTCAATCTGAACCCTGCCAAGGCCTTCTCCCTGTCCGGCATCAATGGCCCGGCCCGGGTCATCATTGATGGGGGCAACTCCGCCACCCAGGCTGGTTTCCGTTTTATTTCCTCGTCGACCGCTGGCATTTCGCTCCAGGGCATCACTCTGCGGAATTGCTCTGCAGCTACCGGCAATGGAGGAGCCATCGTCTGGCCTTCATCCTCGCAGACCCTCAACCTCTACCGCTGCCGGTTTGTGAATTGCAGCGCTCCGGCAGGAGCGGGGGGAGCCATTTTCATGGGGGCAGGCTCAATGGTCGCCTGTGAATTCCTCGGCAATTCTGCCAATGAAGGCGGAGCTATTGCGGGCAGCTCCTCGAATGCCTTCATCAGCATTCAGGGAAATACCTTCGCTTGGAATGATGCCAAACTCCGGGGAGGAGCACTCGCTTTCTCCAGCGTCACCCAGGCCGTAGTGACACGCAATTCCTTCTACCGCAATGCCAGCCTCACGGGTGGGGCGGCGTCTTTTACAAATTGCATCTCCACCTGGAGTGACGATGGTTATGGAAATTACCTTGCCCCCACGGTGAATACACCGCCTCAAAATACGGCGTTCTATACCGTGAATTGTGTGCTCCAGGAAAATGTATACACTGAAAATAGCGCATGGCCGGTAGCGGGCTCGACCGCTGCCAGCGCCACGGCCAGCGGGGCCGCGCTTGCCCTCACCGGATCTACCCTCTGGGTTGAGGGGGAAACTTATCAAAGCAATCTCTCCGCCGGCAGCGCCGGGGCGGTGCTGCAGACTACTGGGGTCACCCAATTCCACCGCTCCAGGTTCTTCGGAAACCAGGCCGCAGGCCAGGGCGGGGTCGCCTCCATCAAGGCACTCAATGCCACTACCGGAGGCAGCCCCTCCTTCACCAATTGCGCCTTTGTCACCAATCAATCGGGCAGCCAGGGAGGCGTCTTCCGCAGCGAAGCCGGATCCAGCCTGACGCTCATCCAATGCACCCTCACCCGCAACCGGGCCACCGTCGGCGCTGCCTGTCTGGCGGACGGCACCCTGCTGATCCATAACAGCCTCTGCTGGTATAACGTTCCAGCATTGGACGCCATCGGTGGAGCCGGCAGCCGGCAAATCCATGGCTCTAACTGCGGGCCAGGCACCTTTTCTCCAGCCACCTTGTCCTCCGGCATCGGCAATTCCTCAGTGGAGCCCAAACTCGCACGGGATCAGTATCACCTGACCGGCCAGCCGGTCACCACGCTTGGTCTGGGGCGGGTGGAAGTGGTGCAGTTGGATCCGGATGGGGATGGCAATGCTGTCCTAAACGATTTGGAAGGGGAATCCCGGCCCTGCCTGTCCACCAATTTGCCCGAAGCGGGATGCGACGAATTTTTCGATAGCGATGGGGACGGTCTGCCGGATTGGTTCGAGCAGGAGATCATCGCCCGTAGCCCTGGGGACACCTACGGCACGCTTGCTACTCTGAACGGCAGCACGGTATTATGGGGGCAATCCTACAGTGCGATGGACCTGCTCACCCTTCAGGCCGACAGTGACGCCGATGGCCTGCCGGATGGTTGGGAAATCAACAACAGCCTCAATCCTGACCAGTATGATGCCTGGGTGGATTCCGATCAGGATGGCTTCAGCAACCTAGAAGAATACCTGGGGGGATCCTCCCCGCAGAATGATGAAGATGCTCCCCTAAATTTACCCACTCCTAAACTTATTTGCAAAGAAGCCCGTCAACATATTAGCATCTGGGTGCAACGGGCCGGGTCGGATCCGGAAAATTACCTGCTGCCATACTCCTACTATTCAAGGTGGCAATATACACAAAAAAATGCGGCCGGCTGGGGGTATAGATGGCTAAACCTTAGCCACAAGCCCCCCGGGACGTTTTACTTCACTCCCGATTTTTCTGCTATGCAACCTGAGTTCCCTTTTTTTGACGATTCCAGCCTGTGGTTTGATTATGGCGAACAAGTGGTGCCATACCACCAGTCGGCCTACGCCGGAATGTGGTTTCGCCCAGTGGATATGGAAGCTGAAGTTTATCTGGTGCACCAGCAGGTGCGTTTAAGGGCTCCTAAGCGGGCTGAGGCTTGGCAGCAGCCCTACCTGATCACGATCACTGGCAGCCGGCTATTCCGCCAGACCTCGGCATGGGAACTGGACGACATGCTCGTGAATTATCCGGTGCAGTATCGGACCGGACAATTCACATTCGCCCCCAATAAAAGTTTATCAACCAACTCGGTGCTGCTTGAGCCAAAATACACCCTAAAGGCCGCCGATTTTCCACTCCTTTCACCCCCGTATGGGAGTTACAATAACACCGCTAATGGCGGATATGAGAAAATCGACTGGAAACTGAGCCTCCTCCCATCCGCCGCGTTAATTGCCGATCCAGGTAAAATCCATCTTGGGTTTGATCCACCCAATTCGGCAGAAAATGATCCACCGGGTGAGTATTGGGCAAGTGTGGCACAATCGGGAACAAATGGTATATTGAACCTAAAAATTTCGAATGGAGATGCTTCCAAGTTGGAATGGAAGATCGCTGACGGGGATGATGCTACGATCGATATTTCCCCAAAAACGTTTTCGAACGCCGAGACCAAACTCACTATAACAGGAAAGCCAAGCACTTCGAATTTAGTGAAAGTTGCCAATGTGCTATTGATTCCACTTGGCACCAATGCCCCAGCCCTTTTAACGCTTAAGATTAGAGTATTACCGCAGCGCCAAAAAGAGTTGGCAATTTACGTGCTGGAAGACCCCAATGCCCCGATTACAAAATTTACCACAGCACCAGTGGTTGAACTACCCAGCGCTGCCGAGATATTGGCGGTTTGCAATGACTGTTTTAAACAGGCAGGGGTGAAATTCACACTGCATCCGTCATCGGGGACCTATCAGTTTCCATATGATACCCGTGGATTTAACTTGGAGGAGGGATATTCTGCTCAACTACCTGTGAGGTTTTCGGATGGTAAAGTTTCTGCCGAAGAACAGCGCGCATTGGGCGAGGGTTACGAAAACCGCCCCCCAACATCGGATCTGATTTTTCCTATCCCCCACAGTGACCCCAATGTTCTCAGAATAATCGTAATAAAAGAGAGCGGAATCCCTTATGATGCGAACATTCCAGATGGACCAAAGGTTCGTGGAGGGGCGACTGGAATTTTTCTTTATGCCCGTAATCTACCCCTGCAAATCCCAATAGCAGCAGCCCATGAAATAGGACATTTCCTGGGCCTTTCGACTGTTGCAGAGGATGGGAACCATGACCAACCTCCTTTCGCAGACGCTGTCGATCTTGATTATCCGAACAGCGTGGCCCCAGTATTTCCAGGAAATACCCCTTTCCCTCACAAACCAAGCCCGAATCACGCATTGATGCAGTCGGGAACGCCGGAACTTTCCGGCTTGCCATGGGTTTACCGTAGGTGGATGAGAAACGAGGATTGGCTTCTGGCAAATAATATCGCAGGAGGAATCAATACCCCATGAAGCATTTAAATTTAATCATTGCTCTTCAATTATGTTTTATTTGCAATGGACCAGGTGCGGAGCATGCCAGTAATTTGGCAATCGAGTTTTCAGCGCGGCCGATTGCTGAAAAAACCATGCAAAATTTGCCTAAGGGGAGAGAGCAGGAAACTTTAGAGGCGTTGCTCAAACAGCCTGCACCATCAACCTTGCTGCGTTTGAACCATGCTCCGACGGTGGAAAAGCAAATCCAAAAATATGTGATTTCGAAGGGAATGGATTTGGGCGCGAAGGAAAATATTCGGCGATCTGGTGCTCCGCAATTGATCGAGAAAATAGCTCCAATGCTATACAAAACCGACGTGATTGAGCCCCGGACGTATGGAGAAGGAACGCAGGATTTGGGAGAGTCCGTAGCAGCAGCGGAAACCATTGGTCAATTAGTGATTAAAGCCCCGGAATTTACCCCGAAAGTTAAAGAGTGGGCGAAACAACATATTGATCATGCAGGCCCCAACATTATTCAGCTTGCCCGTCAGTTCTGGGAAACCAACATCGATGCCTTTAAGACGGGAAATTTTAGCCGTGTCGTCGTTCCTGGATCTGCCGTAAAAGAAACTTTACTTGGTCCGGCAAGTTCAGAAAACGAAAATGAACAAATTGGGCAACCTTTTCAAATGCCCAAACAGGTAGTTGGTCCGGACAAGGGCTCCTCTGATGGGGCCACACTTTACTTAAAGGTAGTGAATTTGCCGTTGTGGTGGATTTTTGGTCCGGCTTTAGTAATTAGCGCCTTTTTTATCATCGCGGTCATTTCCAAAAAATTAAAATGATGGCAGTTCAATGAACTGGCAAAATGTATGACCGCCAGACATCAAGTGCCCATCACCCATTTCAACCAAAGTTTCAATAAATCGGCAATATAGAAGTTGATCTGCCAAGCGTGCTTGGCCGCTAGGTGGGTGAATTATAAATAATGTGGATAGCAAGTTATCGCAGCAGACGGCTCTTTGGCCACCCGGGACTGGGAACGCCCTGACGGGACCAACCGCCTGCGCACCGCTTACCTCACCAATAATTTCGGCCAGATCACTGGAGGCGGGAGGTGGCCGTTTATGAGCGTCCAGTAGTTCTTATGGTTTTCTCCATGGTGTTTCAACTCAAATCTCAAAGCACCGCGCTTTGGCCGGCCCATTTTTCGTGGAAGGCGGCGTAGATTTTAGGAGAGATCTCGCTGGGCTTGATCTCGCTGCGGCCGCCCCAGAAGACGTTGGTGTAGGTGACGGGGATGCCGGCGGCGGCGAGGTTGGCATCGATAGCGGCCTTGTGCTCCATGACGCGGGATTTCTCGGTGCCATGGATCACGGCCATGATGTTGACATTGCCAAAGCGGGGACCACCCTCGCGCCAATAACAATGCGTCAGGCAGTAGTGGCGGCCGGCTTCCGCCCCGGCCCGGGCTTGCATACCTTCGGGCACGGCCCAGTGGAAGAGACCATTGAAGCGCGTCACCCGCTCGCCCGTGGCGGAGGGTTTGACGTGTTCCAGGAAGGTGGAGAAGCGGCCGATGACCCGCTTGGCGTTCAGGGTTTCGGCGACTTCATAAAAGCGCTCCTCACTTACGCCGGCGATAGTGGCGCGGCCCGCCCAGGGGTTTGCGCAGATTTCGTCAGGAGTCAGTTCCTCCTTCAGGGCCAACAACACGTTCCATTCCTCGGGCGTGAGTTCCACGGTGGTGGTGGTCATCATTTCCACCGGTTCCGGGCAGCGGTCGCCCGGCTCCAGGGTCTTGCGGCGGACGTGGCCCACGCCCAGGGCGAAGATGCCATTGGCAGGCATGAGAATGTATTCGTGCGCTCCGGTGAGGCGCTTCAGGACATCCGCGTGCTCCTCCAGGGATTGGCCCTGAGGCACCTTGAGGGTGGTCCAGAGGCGGTAATCCGAGCCGGACACCTCCCGGTCGGTGCTCCGGGTGACCACGTGGCCGCTGAAGGGATCTTCCCGGAACATCCAGTCAAAGGTGGCGTCCAATTTATCGTTATCCACCTTCCAGGCGACCAGTGCCCCGTGGGCCAGCTTCGTGGCCAGCAGGGTCTGCCGCACCCGGCGGATCACTCCGGCTTCCAGCATGGCGCGGATGCGCTCCAGCACGGTCCCGAACGGCACCCCGGATTGTTCTGCAATGACCTGGAACGGCTTTCTCACGAATCCCGCGATGAGATCCTCGGACACAGCGAGGATGCGGGCATTGGTTTCTTCAGTGTGTTCAGTAGGGATGGTGGCGGTGCTCATAAAAAAAGACGGCAGGGAACAGCCATGCGCTGCTCCCTGCCTCAAGGCAACGGATAATCCCAAACGGGAAATTCGCCTTGTGCCATATCTGGGCATCGTTCAAGGCCGGGACTCGCCTTGCTATGGGCTCCTGGCCAGCCGGGAAACCGGGAGAAAATGCCGGATTGGGACCGGTGCAAAAGAACCGGATTTCAGCGGATCCGGAGTGGCGGGCGCAGACAGATGGTTTTATCCTGCGCCCCAGATGCACCTCTTCCTTTCCTTCTCCCTGCGGGCCGCTGCTGCGGCGTTTTTGCTCATCAACCACTCGCCAGCCGCCGGGCCGGTGGACGGATCCTTCCCTCCCCCGCTGCCTCCGGAAGGCAAATGGGACCTGCTATTGACCGGCCCGCTGGAATCCCAGTGGACCAGCATGAGCATGTCCATCCAGTCTCCCCTGATTTCGGTGAAGCTGGATCCTGAGCAGCCGGGCGGGCAGATCCTCCACATCGGCCGGGGCCCTACCGGATTGATCCGCTCCCTCAAAGCCTACGAAAATTTCATCCTTGAATATGAGTTCCGCCACCTGACGGAAGCCCCCAGCGCCAACGGGACGCCTGAAACCAGCGGCAATTCCGGCCTCATCATCGCCCATAGCGCCTTCCCCAAGCCGGGCGGTCCCTATCCGAATGAAGGGCACGAGATCCAGGTCTGCAATCTGGGCAATGGCTCGTGGTATACCAGCCATGGCGATACCTTCACCATGCCGGGCAGCACCTCGGAAGGCATCCCCGACCCGCGCTTTGCCATCTCCCACGACTGCGGCCACCGCTCCATGCCGATCGCCTTCCGGGGCAGCAAAACCGGCGAGTGGAACCGCGTCCGCATCACCAGCGTGGATGGGGTGATTCAAAATGAAGTGAACGGCTTTTTGGCCTCCGCCCTTTACCGGGCCTCGCCGCGGAAAGGTTATATGAGCTTTGAAAGCGAAGGAGCGCCGGTGGAATTCCGGAAAATGCGCCTCCAAGAACTCACGCCTGATCCGGACCTCGCCGCCCGGCACGTCGCCCCGTTATTGCCGGAGGAAATGACCACGGATTACCTCAGTCCTGGCAAGGCCGTGACACTGCCCCAGGGGAACTTCATCGCCATGGTGGATGTTACCGGCACCATGCCGCTCTCCACCCTCGTCAGTGGTCTGGGACTGCCGGACCGGGCCGTGGGAGGCCGGGTGCTGGTGCAATCCCGGGAAGGCAAGCTGAGCGTCACCGAAGCCGGCAAGGAAATCCGGCCCGGCCAGCCCCTTCCGGCGGATGCCGCCGGGATCCTTCATCTGGAAACCGGGAAATTCGGCCACATCCTGTTATTCCGGCCAACCCTGCGGAAATAGACCGCGCCCGGCCAGACCACGCCCGGCCGTGAGGCTACCTGAAGCCTGCTTGTTGGAGTCCCGCCTTCAGGCGGTCCCCCAGCAAGACGCCTTTGGCGGCGAGCCGCTTCAGTCGTGTATGAAATTTCCTGACCAGCTCGCCGCTGCGCGTCTTGCCCGGAGGCCGCCTGAAGGCGGGACTCCAACTGGAATGGCCGGCAGCCTGCATCCCCCCACCAGCATCCCTGGCAGGCCCCTGCTGAAATGGACTTGCTATTAAAGCGCGCCCAGGGCAAGGACATTCCATGAGCGCCTCCGCCCCTTCCCTGACTGCCGGCCTGCCGGTGGCTGTTCCGCAAATCCCGGATTTCAGCGAACGGCTGAGCCCCATGCTGGTGAAGGAGCTGCGGCAGGGCATGCGCTCGCCGGTGTTTGTCTGGGGGCTGATCGTGATGAATGTCTTCCTCTCGGTCAATGTTTGGCTGACCATGGTGGAACCCGAGGAGAGCGGCCTGCACCGGGCCTTTTTCGGAGCCTTCTGCGCCCTGGTCTGCGGACTGTTGCCCCTGCGCGCGGCGGGGGCGCTGCATGATGAGCTGAAGGGCAATACCATCGACACCCTGATCATGACCCGGCTCACCGGCTGGCGGATCACTCTGGGGAAATGGGTCGCGATCGTGGCCCAGCAGCTCCTCGCCACCGTGACGGTGCTGCCCTATCTGATTGTCCGGTATTTTGCCGGAGGGGTGAATGTGCCGATGGAGCTGGCCTGGCTGGGCATTTTCCTGCTGGCCGGCATGGGCTCGGCCGCCGTCCTCACCGGCTTTTCCTGGATCCGTTATTTTCTTTTCCGGGCGGCCATCATGATGGGCATGACGTTTATGACAGGGGGCTTCTGTGTCGTCGTCGTGGAAAGCATGTATGGTTACCGACGGGATTATCTCATTGATGACCTATACCGCAATGGCGGATGGCGGTGGCTGGCCTTGATCGCAGTGCCCGTGGTCCATCTGGCCTTTTTTGCTTTGGATGTGGGAGCGGCCAAGGTCAGTTCCATGGTGGAAAACCGCTCCCTGCGCCGCCGCCTCGTCGGCCTGGCAGCCATCGGCTTTTATTTCCTCATGGCCTTGACCTGGAAAATCCCTGGCGCTTACCTCGGGGATTATGTGCAAATCATGATTTGCAGCACGCTGAGTTTTGCGACGTTTTTAGGCATCGGCCTGCAGGCGCTGCTGGAATCTCCCGTGAATCTGGTGGCTACGGCCATGCCCTGGGTCAAACGCGGCTGGTGGGGACGTTTGGCTGGACGGTTTTTTTACGTGGGCTGGCCATCCGGCGTTTTGTATCTGGTGACCTTGCTGGTGCTTTTCGGAGGAGGGCTGGCTTGGTGCTTTTTTGAGGCCAACGTGACAAGGAGAGGCGGCATGGGTTATGAATTTAGGGAAAGAGACCTCGCATCCATGATCGCAGGATTTGGTGCCCTGCTGGGCATGCTGCCGGTGCCGCTGGTCCTGTGGCAGTTATTTCTCCGCCAGCGCCTGCCCTGGCACCTCGGCATTTATGGCCTCATCCTGGGCATCCTCGTGGCCCTGGAGTTGGGCATCATCGCCTTGGCTTCGGGGCTGGATAGCCCGAATCTTCTAAAATTGGGCCTGCCCATTCCGACCATGAGTTGGCCATGGCTTGAAGCGGCGCACCATGATGGGACATCCTATTACCGTCGTGTCGAGACGATGGATTGGGGCTATGGGGAAATCGCCCTCATTTCCGGCTGCGTGAGTATCTTTTGGTGGATCATGGCCCTCCTCCTCTCCCGGCGCGCCTCCCAGGAAACGCGGGCGGTGGAACGCGAAGCCGCCACCCTCCTGAAGCAGCCGGCAGAATCCCTCCCGGCCCCTGGGAATGGATAGCTGATCGCGGGATTGCCCGGGGCAGGCCGGCGGTGGCGGAGGTGCCTGCCCAGTCCACTCCGGGGGCTGCCCCCAGCGGCCAAGTTTTCCCCCGAATGGCAGCGGCCCGACTTTGGAGATAGTGCGGACGGCTTGCCTCCGCTTTCGCCAGCGGGGCTTGCCCCCAACCGTAGGGATTGCGGTCCGGCGTGTCCCGGAGGCCATGGACTGGGATGGGATCCGCCGCCGTGAGGAGGGCGGACATGCTGTCCGCCCGTTTCCTGCTACGGAACAGGGCGACAGGATGTCGCCCCTCCTCACCGGTTCCCTCCGGGACACCCCCACCCTGGTGCGCAACGCCCTGGGCAGGTCACCGCAGAGTCCAGTCATGGGTTTTAACGAAAGGGTCCTCCTGGCATCTTCCCCGCATCCTGCCAACTTTCGACATATTTTGTGCCGATGCTCAACTTTTCCCATTCCCATTTGGACTTGTCCGGCCGGAACACTACCGCCAGACCCACCGCAATAAAAAACACGCACCCCCGCGCCGCGCCGGGCCCCGCGTTGCGGCGCACCCGTCCGGGAAAATCCGCCCGTCCATGAAGGCCGGGCTTGTGAAATGTCTGCGCCAGAGGCAAGCATGGCTCATGGCAGAACCGAAGCAGACCGTCCCCGCCCTCCCGCTCAGATCTTCAAGGAAGCATGGAAATTTCATTGACCTAGCTTTACCATGAGCAAGATGACTCCAACGATTGACAAGCAGTTTCCCAGAGGGGCCGAATGGGTGCGTGCGGATTTCCACGTCCACACGCTCAAGGATCCCGGCGCGTCGCAAAAGCCGTTTCGCGACGAGTATCGTGGTGAAAATGAAAGTGGCCACTCCAAGGCCAACGGATTCCCTCAAGATTGGATCGGTCGGCTCAAGAAGGAACAGATCAGAGTGGCTGTGGTCACGAATCATAATTATTTTGATCGGGACGAATACAAGATCTTGCGCCAACTTGGTGCGAAGGAGGGAATTCTCGTCCTCCCAGGCGTCGAACTTGGAATGAAAGACGGCGGCGGCGGAATCCATACCCTGATCGTTTTCAATCCTGATGACTGGGTGGATAACGCAGAGAATGATGACAGAATTAATCGTTTTCTCTCCGGCCAATTTCAGGGAACGCCGGACGAAGGCACGCGAACCAAGGCCGATTTCTGCCACTGCTTGGAACTCCTGGACGGAGTGAAGGAAGATTACTTTGTCGTTTTTGCCCATGTGCAGAGCGACAACGGCCTGTTCCAGGAGCTACTGGGTGACAATCTCGCTCATATGATAAATGGCTGCGGCAAGCGATGGAGCGGGCGCGTTCTGGGCCTGCAGAAGGTTAAGCGAATAGATGTCGTGCAAGCCCGCTGGCCAGATACGCAGCCGATTCCGGCCCTGGTAGAGGGCTCTGATCCCAAATGCATCGGGGAAGTAGGGAAAAGTGACCGAAACTGCTATTTGAAACTTGGGGAGCTGTCCTTCGATGCGGTGAAGTTTGCGTTGTTCGACCATGAGCAGCGGGTTCGTGCGGAACTGCCTTCCCCCAGACAGGCTGTGTTATTGCAACAAGTGGGTTTCAATGGCGGAGCCTTGGATGGATTGGCCGTGCCGTTCTCCGCCTCATTGAACTGCCTGATTGGTCCGAGAGGGAATGGCAAGTCGGCGGTAATCGAATGCCTCCGTCATGCCTTGGGTTTCCGCGAAGTCTCGGATGATCGCTACAAGTCGGGTCTAGTGGATCGGATGCTTTCCCCTGCGGGCAAGGTCGTGGTGGAAGCGGTGGATGAATTCGGTCGTGAAGTGCGGATCGAACGCGAACGCACCGGCCAGCCTTCGGTTTATTTGGATGGCGTTTATCGCGACATCTCTCCCGGCTCGATCCTGAAAGACATTCTCTACTTTGGGCAGAAGGACCTTTCGACCCGCTCGGAATCGTTCGACGAGAGCTTTCTGGACAAGCTGCTGGCGGACCGGCTCGATCCAAAGCCGCAGGAAGAGGCGGCGCTCATCGAAGGCGTGCGCCAAGCGGCCCGGCAACTGAAAGAGACATTGGAAGCCACGGAAAAGATCGCCGCGCTGCAAAAGGAGAAGAACGAACTGGATGCACAGCTTCAAGTCTTCACGGACAAGGGCGTGGACAAGAAGCTCGCCGATATGACTCTCTTTGATGGGGACCGGCAGGTGATTGTGATATGGCAACAGGCATTGAAGGAGCTGGGCACAAACCTCAAGGAGTCAGCAGATTGGGACGAAGCGGATGAGGCCTTCCCGGTGCTGAAATCCAAGCGGAGCGAACCCATTGCAGCCGACCTCGCTGCGGCAAAAGCAAAGTCCGACGAGGCCAAGTCGACCGCTCGAGCGGCGCTCCAAACCCTGCGGGCAGCATTCACTGCGGTAGGCGAGGCGCTTCAAAAACTGGCACCGGTGCAGGACGAGATGAAGCAGGAGGTGGCCGAGCTTCAAAAGACCCTGAACGAACCCCAGCTCGATTTGGACCTGTTCCGCAAGAAGAAGTCCCAGCTTGATCAGTTGGTGAAGCTGCTGGCGGCAGGTGCCCAGCGTGCCAAAACCGAGCAAGCGGCGCGTGACCTGCTGGGCGCGGCGGTCAACAAGCTGCACGATTTCTGGCGGGAAAGGTTCACGGAGCGTGAAGCCGAGGTGCGTCGCCTCGAATCGGAACTTCCACAGGAAATTCGTCTTCAGACGGCCTTCAAAGGCAAGCGCAGCGCGTTCGGTGACTTCCTTCGCTCCAAGTTCCGGGGGTCCGGTTTGCAGGGACCATCCTACGACACAATACAGGACGCGTTTGTGGATGGCCGAGAGCTGTATCAAGCCCGAACAGACCTGGAGAAGCATCTGAGTGAAAACGCTGCTGTAAAGGTGCGCTCCACGTTGCTGGAGCATCTGGCAGATTTCCTGAGTTTCCGGACGCCGGATGAAACGGTCATCCTGTTCCACCAGAAGCCCTTGGGGGATTTTTCGCTCGGGCAGCGGGCAACGGTGATCCTGCATATTCTCATGCATCTTCAGCGGCACCCGGTCATTCTCATCGACCAGCCGGAAGACGATCTGGACAACGAAACGCTATATAGCCACTTCATCCGCCAATTACTGAAGCGGAAGGAACTGACGCAGTTTATTTTCGCCACCCACAATCCCAACATCCCGGTGCTTGGTGATGCGGAGCAGGCCATCGTATGCCGGAAGGAAGGGGAATCCTTTTCCTTTGACCATGGCAGCATCGACGACAAGGACATCCAAAAGCGCATCGTCACTGTGATGGAAGGTGGCGAAGACGCATTCCGGCGCAGAAAAGAAATTTATCAATTATGGAAGAGTTCGAACTGAGAAACCAAATACTCCTTGGAGAAGACAGCACGCGGCAATTTAAACGCGAGCCTTCGGCTGACGCCAAGATGGCGGGCGAGATCGTTGCATTCGCCAACAGTGGAGGAGGCCGAATCTTCGTCGGTGTCGAAAAAGACGGCTCCATCGCCGGACTAACTGGCGAAGAGGCAGAGAAGGTCGGCGAGGACATGGCGAAAGTCGCTTGGGACAGTGTTCGCCCCCCATTCTCTATTCTGTCGAAGTCGATTCCCACGGGTGACGGTATCGTTGTCGTCATCAAGATAGCCAATGGTCCGTCCAAACCCTATTGCGACAACAAGGGCGTGTATTGGGTGAAGAATGGGCCGGACAAACGGCGGGTGCAGAGCCCTGAAGAGCTAGCGCGGTTATTCCAGTCGGGGGAGAAGCTCTACGCTGAAAGCCAAGTCGTTGCAGCCTCGACACTGGAGGACTTTGACCACCAGCGTTTCGATAGGTTTTACGCGACTAAATATTCTGAATTGCCGCCAGATCGGAAGGAAAACGGCGAGGCCTACCAGAGGACCCTCGAAAACCTGGAACTGGTGAACTCCGGCCGCGTAACGGTGGCCGGATTGCTGCTTTTCGGCAGACGCCTCCGGGTTCTTCTACCTGAAATGAAGATCGATGCCGTATGGTTCAAAGGCACCGAACGCGCATCGACCGAATGGCACGATCAACGCCAGATCACAGGCGCATTGGGCGAGCAATTCGACGAAGGACTCGGTTTCTTCAAGCGCTGGAATTCCAGAATTCAAGGAGAGGGGTCGTTCAACCAGACTGGACACCCTGAAATCTCAGAAACGGTTTTTGAGGAGTTGCTGGTCAACGCCTTGATTCACCGCGACTATTTCATCAAGGATTCCATCAAGCTGTTCATTTTCGATGATCGGATAGAAATCCGCAGCCCGGGCAAATTGCCGAATAGTCTAACGGTCAGTCAAATTCGACGGGGCATTCGTCGAAGCCGCAACGTTCTATTGGCCTCGTTCGCACCTGATCTTCTCAACTTTCGCGGCATTGGCAGCGGGATTGTCCGCGCTTTAAAGATTTGGCCCTCGATTTCGTGGGTCAATGACACGGAGAGCGAGGAGGTGGTAGCGACTATCGGGCTTTTTCCAGCATAGTTTGAAAGTGGCCAAATCGAAAGTTCCCCGAACCACCTGAACGACACCAACCAAAAACAACTGGGCAACACCCTCTGCATCCGAAAGGCGACGGGGAAGCACAATCAGTTCCTGAAGGAGCTGGGGCTGCCACTGCTGCCAACCGCTGGGTAAACGGCGGGTTGGCTCCCCGCTACTGCCTGAGCAGAAACAGGGGACATGGAGTGGTTCAATATCAATAAATCAGATCGACTGAGGAAAATGCTGACGATTGATTTCGGAACGCATGATGGCAAATCCGGCGGCGATCCGGGCCGGTGGCGGAAAAGACTGGCCATCGGGTGCTGGATTTGCTTCATTCCCGGCAGTCCCCCTGGCTTGCAGGGAAAAACCTGCCCTCCGGGCCCATCCGATGATCCAACCTTCCCATTCATCCTTCCGCCTCACCGGGCTGCTTATCGGCCTCGGGACCCTGCTCACCACATGCCCCATGCTCCGGGCGGTGGATAGCGCGGTGGTTTTCAATGAAGTCATGTATCACCCCAGCGATACCTCGGGGGTGGAATGGATCGAGCTGTATAACCAGATGGCGGTGAATATGGATCTCTCCGGCTGGCGGATCACGGGGGGCGTCAATTTCACCTTTCCGGTGAATACCGTTCTGCCATCCGGCGGCTACCTGGTCATCGCCGGCCCGGCCGGATCCATGCGGCAAACCCTGGGACCGTGGACGGGGAAACTGGACAACAGCGGCGAAGCCATCGAACTGAAAAACCTCAGCGGACGCGTCATGGACCGGCTGTCATGGTCGGACAGCGGGCGTTGGCCGCTGGGGGCCGATGGCTCGGGTGCCTCCCTCTCCAAGCTGCTGCCGGATAACAGCAGCGCCCTGCCGGAGGCCTGGAGCGCCAGTTGGCAGACCGGGGGTACGCCGGGAAAGGTGAATTTTCCGGAAGGCCCGGTGCTGGGACCCGCTCAACCCCGCATCAGCACCGGCAGCGGCTGGATCTTTCTTCAAGGGGCAGACCCCGGAGCGGAGTGGGCAGGCACCCCCGCCACCGCCGGCCAAGGGGGGTGGCAGTCTGGCACGGGAGCCTTCTCCTTCGATGAAACCGCCCCGCCGCTCCCTGTCGGCACGGTGCTGGCCAATCCTCTGACTACGGCCCTGCCGGTCTGCTATTTCCAAAAAACCTTCACCTTCGATGGCGATCCTGCCCAGACCCGATTGTCGGCGCGGCTGCTCATCGATGACGGGGCGGTGATCTATTTAAACGGGCGCGAAATCGCCCGCCGCAACCTCCCCGCAGGACCTGTCACCCCGTCCTCCCGTGCCCAGACGGCGGTCGGCAATGCCGCAATTTCTGAAATCATCCTGCCCGTTCAGGATCTCCTGCCAGGATCCAATCTCCTCGCTGTTTCCCTGCACGATGCCCCCCCCGATGCCCCGCCCCCAGCCGCGCTGACCCGCGTGGAGGAAGGCGGCACCATGGACAGCAGCAGCAACCTTGCCCTCGCCAGTCTGGGTGCGGTGGCTTTTGCCAAGGACCTGCTGCCGGGCTTTGCCCCCACCCACACCATCCCCAATCTCAACAACGGCACCTCCGGCAATGCCAGCAGTTGGATCGGCAATTCCTCCAACAGCTTCTGCGGCATCCGGCTGGGAGCCACCCCAGTCCCCGTGGCCAGCATCGCCTTCGGCCGCGATAACACCGGTGCCCTGACAGACCGCACCAGCGGCACCTATACCGTGCAATACACCACGGTGGCCAATCCCTCGGCCACCACTCCTGCCGCTTCCTGGACCTCTATCGGCACCCTCAATTACGGCGCGGCTGCCCCGCCGCTTTTCACCCAGCCCTCGCGCCGTCACCGCTATGATTTTCCAGCCGTCTCCGCCACCGGCGTGCGCCTCATCGCCACCACGAATGGCATCTGCATTGATGAACTGGAAGTCTATGGGCCCCGCCTGCCTGACATGGTTTTCGATCTCGCCCTGAGCACCGAAGCCATCATCCCCCAGGCCAATAGCCTGAAGCTGGTGATCAATGAAATCGCGGGCGTCAACGACCCGCTGTTCCGGATCGAACTGAAAAACGAAGGCACCGCCAGCCTAAATCCAGCCGGGATGAAACTGGGCAAGGCTGCTTTGCCTCCGGGTCTGCTGGCACCGGGGGGCCTGCTCGTCATGGATGAATCCCAGCTGGGATTCCGGCCGGCGGATGGCGACCGCCTCTTCCTCTTCGCCGATGGGGGCCAGACCCTCTTGGATGCCGCCAACGCCGGCCCGGGCCTCAAAGCACGCTATCAAGGCCGGCTCCTCAATGCCGCAGCGGCCAGCTTTGGGGCGGAAAATGCCCTGACGCTGAACCAGGGCACCGTGATCAACGAGATCATGTATCATTTTCCCCCACGTCCTTCCCAGCCCGCCGTGCCACCCACCACCGCCACCACGGTGCTCCTGCCGCTCGATGCCACCTGGCGCTACAAGAATAGCAATACCGACCCCGGCCTGAACTGGGCACAAATTGCCCACCCCGCCGGCACTCCGGACTGGCAAAGCGGTCCCGGCTTGTTGGGATTCAGCACCGCCACCACCCTGCCCACCCCCCTGCGCACGCCGTTTGTTTCAACCAATGCGCCGACTTGCTATTTCGAAACGGATTTTGAACTGAGCGCGGCACAACTGGCCACGCTCGGCGAGTTGAGACTGGAGTATGCGGTCGATGATGGCGCGGCGTTTTACATCAATGGCGTCGAATTGAAGAACCTGCGCATCGGCCTGCCCCCCGGCCCGAATCTCTTCACCAGCAATGCGACGGTCAGCGTCGCCAATGCCACCCTCAGCGCCCCAAAATCCATCGCCCCCGCCGGGCTGAACCTCCAGGCTGGACTGAACCGCCTTTCCATCGAAGTCCACAATCAAACCCCGTCCGGCAGCGATCTCATCTGCGGCGCACGCCTCAGCGCGATCAGCTATCTCACCCCTGGCCAGGCCGCCATTCCCGTGACTTCAGATCCGGAGGAATGGATCGAGCTGCACCACCAGGGGAGCACCCCCCGGAATCTCACGGGCTGGAAACTCACCGGAGCCATCGGCTTCCAGTTTCCCCCAGGCACTATCATGGAACCCGGCGGATACCTCGTCATCGCCCGGAATGCAGCCCTGCTCAAAGCCAAATGGCCCGAAACCGCGGAGCGCATCCTGGGGGATTTCTCCAGCAGCCTGGGCAACGCCGGCGCACGCATCAACCTCCTGGATGCCGCCGGAAATCCCGCCGATGAAGTCAGCTATCCCGCCACCGGCCTGGCCGATGGTGGCGGCTCCAGCCTGGAACTGCGCGATCCCCATAGCGATAATTCCCTGCCTTCCGCCTGGGCAGACAGCGATGAAACCGCTAAAAGTTCCTGGCAAACATTCCGATACCGTCTCCCCGGTAGTCAAAAATTCGGCCCCACCACCTGGAATGAAATGCGCGTCGGCATGCTCGATGTGGGGGACTGTCTGATCGATGAGCTTTCCGTCAAAGCCAATCCGGATACTGCCGCCACCGAAGTCATCCAGAATGGCAATTTCGAAACCACCCCCGCTGGGGCGAAGTGGCGCTTCCTCGGCAATCACCGCAGCAGCAGCGTCATTGAAGAACCGGGCAATGCCGCCAATCACGTGCTCCGTCTCAGCGCCAGCGGCCCTGCCGAAACCAATCATAATCACGCGGAGTCCACTTTTGTGAGCAACCGCATCCTCAGCGCCACCGCCACCCACGAAGTCAGCTTCCGGGCCCGCTGGCTGGGAGGCACCAACCAACTCAACCTGCGGGGCTACTATCAAAAAATTGCCCGCACCGTGGAGTTGCCTATCCCGGCCCGCCTTGGCACGCCCGGGGCCGTCAACTCCCGCTTCCTCGCCAATGCCGGCCCGGCCCTGACCGCCCTCACGCATTCCCCCGCGATCCCCGCTCCTGGCGCTCCAGTCACGGTTTCGCTGACAGCGGCAGATCCGGACGGCGTGGCCTCCCTCACCCTGCGCTACCGCCTGAATGGAGCCACCACCTTCAATCAAACGCCCCTGACAGAAAGCGCCGGACGCTGGACCGCCGTGCTCCCTGGCCAATCCGCCGGAGCCATCCTGCAATTCTACGTGGAAGCCACTGACCAGGCAGGAGCCACCAGCTTCGGACCCGCCAAAGGCCCGGATTCCCGCGCCCTGATCCCATGGGTAACCAGCACCCCGGCCTCCAACCTCCCGGCCCACGAGCTGCGCTTGCTCATGCTCAATGCCGACCGCGATTTCCTCCTCGCTGATTTGAACAAGCTCAGCACGGAACGCATTCCCGGCACCGTCATTTACCGGGGGAGGGAAATCTATTATGATGCCGGTGTGCGCCTCCAGGGCACCGCCGCCGGAAGGGTCAGGGATGGGGACGATTATCTGGGCTATGACATCGGTTTCCCCCCGGATCATCTCTTCCGCGGGCTCCAGGAATCCGTGGGCGTGGACCGCTCCGGCCGCTCGCCGGTGGTGCGCCAGCAGGATGAAATCTACGTCAGGCAAACCTTCCAACGCGCCGGCATTCCCTGTCCGGTGGACGATCTCTGCTACTTCGTCGCGCCACAGTCCATCCACACCGGCACCGCCATTCTCCAGCTGGCCACCTACAGCGGCCTCTGGGCTGACTCGCAATTCGACAAGCAGGGCACGGTATTCAATTACGACTTCACCTATGATCCCACCACCACCCTGACCTCCAGTGTGGAAAGCCTGAAACCGCCCGTGCCTTTCATCCACGTCACCACCGACATGCTGGACCTGGGCGATGACAAGGAGCAATACCGCGGCCCCTTCGACATCCGGGCCGGCAAGCGCCGGGACAACTACAGCGGCGTGATGGCCCTTTGCAAAACCATGGCCCTCGACAACACCCAGCTCGCCATCCAGGCCCCGCAGGTGCTGGATCTGGATGAAGTGCTGCGCTGCACCGCTCTGGTGAATCTCTGGGGCATTGCGGATACCTACTACACCTCCGTCTCCCATCACAATTTACGGCTCTTCACCCCCGATGATGGCCGGGGCATCACCTTCCTCCCCTGGGACATGGACTTCACCATGTATGGGGCCACCGATGCCGCGCTCATGCCCTCCGGCACCAATCTGGGCCGTCTCATCAGCAATGTGCCCACCCACCGCAGGCTCTACTTCGGTCACGTCAGGAACCTCATCGCCACCGTCTTCAATCCGGCCTACCTGACTCCATGGCTGAGCCATTACGGCTCCGTGGTGGGGCAAAACTACGGCGGCACTGTAAGCTATCTCACCGCCCGCGCCGCTGCCGCTGCCCGCCAATATCCCGCCAATGCGCTCTTTGCCATCACCACCAACGGCGGGGCCGCCTTTTCCACTGCCGCTGACGAAGCCCTGCTGGAAGGCACCGGCTGGATCGATATCCGCGAACTCCGCCGCGCCGGCAGCCAGGATTCCCTTTCCCTGACATGGACCACCGACACCAAATGGCGCACCGTGCTTCCCCTCAACCGCGGGGAAAATACCATCTCCCTCGAAGCCCGGAGCTACGACGGCACCCTGCTGGGCACCCGGACGATCACTATCACCAACACCCTGCCCCCGGTCAATCCCTGCGACTGCCTGCGTATCACCGAACTCCACTATCACCCGGCCGGTCCTGCCACCCCGGCAGAGCTGGCCGCCAGCACGTCTGCCAGCGATTTCGAGTTTCTGGAAGTGAAAAACCTGGCCGGCAGCCCCATCAGCCTTAAAGGCGTGCACACCACCGCCGGGGTCGACTTCACCTTCCCGGATACCGCCCTGCTCGGCGGCAACCAATATGCCGTCATCGTCCGAAAGCGCAGCGCCTTCGAGGCGCGTTATGGACCTGGCATCAACATCCTTGGCGAATACCCCACCGATGCTTTCTCCAATGGCGGCGAAACCGTCACCCTGACCGATGCCACCGGCGGCATCATCCAGTCCTTCAGCTATTCCGACGCCTGGTTCCCCCATACCGATGGCCCCGGCTGGTCCATGGTCGCCGCTGCCGAAAACGCCCTGACCCCGAATCTCAACCAACCCGCCGCCTGGGCCATCAGCGCCCAAATCCACGGCAACCCCGGCGCACCCAATGGGCCCATCTTCAGCCACGAATTCGAAGGTTGGCGGCACCAGCAATTCACCCCGGAGGAACTCGCCGATCCTCTCCTCAGCGGCCCCTCCGCCGGCCCCGGCGGTCTATCCAACCTCCTCCGCTACGCCCTCGCCCTGCCCCGCAGCGGCACCCTGCCCGCCTCCAGCTCTGGCACCCTCACCCCCCTTCCCTTGAACCAGATCAACTTCTCCTACCGCCGCCTCAAGCAAGCCTTCGACCTGACATACGCCCCGGAAATTTCCTCAGACTTGAAAACCTGGCTCCCTGGCAGCACTACGGCCACCCTCAGCGATCACGGCGACGGCACCGAAACCGCCACCGTTCAATTCACCACCACCCCGCCCGCTGCCTACGTCCGCCTCCGTATCACCCTGACACCCTGACATCCTGATCCAACGTCCGCCATGAGATCCAATGATCCTGAATTGTCGGGAAAACTCCTGAAAAAACTATGAAGGTCGCAGTCCCAGCCTCAGACATTCTGACCTGCTGGGAAAGCGGGTGAACCGTTTTGCGGCATTCAAGCCGGAGGTTTGACAGCGGGTAGCCGATGGTTGCGCGCCAGCGACACCACCGGAAAAAATTCATCACCTGTCCCGACCCCGGCAGGGGTCGCAGTCCCATTCTGCTCCCATCCGCCTGTTGCGGCTGCGACCCCTCCGGGATGCTTTGGCCTTCCATGGTTCGCCAATACAATAGCCGTCCATCTTGCCGGCCTTCATATTGGCCACCATCTGGGGCGAAGGGATAATCGGGTGACTCGCGCTGTCTTGTTCAGCGTGTGGGTTCATAGCTTCACGCTCCTCAAGCGCAGCGCATTGGTGATGACGGACACGGAACTCAAGCTCATCGCGGCCCCGGCAAGCATGGGGCTGAGCAGCAGGCCGAAGAAGGGATACAGGACGCCAGCCACCACTGGAATGCCCAGTGCGTTGTAAAGAAAGGCGAAGAACAAATTCTGCCGGATGTTCCGCATTGTGGCGCGACTGAGGCGGATGGCTTTGGCGATGCCGCGCAGGTCACCTTTAACGAGGGTGATGCCCGCGCTTTGCATGGCAACGTCGGTGCCGGTGCCCATCGCAATGCCGACTTCTGCTTCGCTGAGGGCGGGGGCATCGTTGATGCCGTCGCCCGCCATCGCGACGTGTTTGCCTTCCTCGCGCAACTTCTTCACATGGGCGACTTTTCCGGCGGGTTCGATCTCGGCTTCCACTGCATCGAGACCGAGTTGCTTCGCCACCACAGCGGCGGTGCGGCGGTTATCGCCGGTGAGCATGACGATCTTTAAGCCAAGCGCTTGAAGATCGCGGATGGCTTCGACGGTGGTGGATTTGATCGGATCGGCCACAGCGAGGATGCCTGCTGGTTTGCCATCAATGGCGACAAACATCGCTGTCTTGCCTTCCTCCTGAAGTTTCACTGCCGAAGCTTCAAGCGCCTCCAAGTTGCCGACCTTTTCGTTCCGCAGAAAATCAGGTTTGCCGATCATCACCACACGACCCGCGATGGTGCCGACAACACCACCCGCCGTGACGGAACGAAAGTCTTTCACGGCCTCGATAACGACCCCCCGGTCCTTCGCGCCTTCCACAATCGCGGCGGCAAGCGGGTGCTCGCTGTTTTGCTCCAGTGAGGCGGCGAGACGCAGAAACTCGTTCGGATCAAAGCCGTCGCTGGGCATCACATCCATGAGCTTGGGTTTGCCTTGGGTGAGAGTGCCCGTTTTGTCCACAACGAGCGTGGTGATCTCCTCCAATCGTTCGAGTGCCTCGGCGTTCTTCACCAGCACTCCCTCCTGCGCGCCGCGCCCGACACCCACCATGATGGACATGGGCGTGGCCAAACCAAGCGCGCAGGGGCAGGCGATGATGAGAACGGCAACCGCGTTGACGATGGCGTGCGCAAGCCTTGGCTCTGGCCCAAGCCACATCCACAGGACGAAGGTGAGCCCCGAAACCGCCAGCACCACGGGCACGAAGATGCCCGCGACTTTGTCGGCGAGACCTTGAATGGGCGCGCGGCTGCGCTGGGCCTCGGCTACCATGTTCACGATCTGCCCGAGCAACGTGTCGCTGCCAACCCTCTCGGCGCGCATGATAAAACTACCGGGGCCATTGACGGTGCCGCCCGTCACTTTGTCGCCGACGGCCTTTTCCACCGGCAGCGGTTCGCCAGTGATCATGGACTCCTCCACGTTGGAGTGACCTTCGACGACCTCGCCATCCACCGGCACCTTGTCCCCGGGCACCACGCGCAACCAATCGCCAACTTTGACTTGATCGAGCGGGACTTCATGATCGCCGCCGTCAGCAACTTGCCGCGCTGTCGGCGGCGCGAGATTCAGCAACGCTTTGATCGCGCTGCCGGTGCGGCTCCGGGCACGGAGTTCGAGCACTTGACCAAGCAACACGAGCACGACGATCACCGCAGCCGCCTCGAAATAGATGGCCGGCTTGCCGTGCATTAGCATCGATTCAGGAAACACCGAGGGCACGAGCATGGCCACCACGCTGAACAAATAAGCGGCCCCCACGCCGAGCATGATGAGCGTCCACATGTTGAAGTGCCGCGTGATCAACGAGCGCCAGCCGCGGCGAAAAAAGGGTGCGCCCGCCCACAGCACAACCGGCGTGCTGAGGATGAACTGCATCCAGCGTGATGCATCGCTCACTACCCATGAAGCATGGGCCATCGAAGGAACGAGATGCAGCATGGCCACGATGAACAAAGGCAGTGCGAGCACACCACTAATCCACATACGCCGCGTCATGTCGCGCAGTTCGCTGTCGTCTTCTTCCGGTGCCGCCATGCCTGCTTTGGGCACGAGAGTCATACCGCACTTCGGGCAATCACCGGGAAGATCCTGCTCGATCTCCGGGTGCATCGGGCAGGTGTAGATCGCTTTGGTCGCAGCCTTCCACGCCGGATTGCGCTCCAGCGCCATGCCACATTTCGGGCAGTCGCCCGGCCTGTCTGATTCCACGCCGGGACACATGGGGCAAAAGTATTTCGCCGTTGATGATGGCTTCACATCGCTGTGATGATCGTGTCTGCTGCAGCAATCGGGCCTCGCAGCAGGCGCAGGATGAGTTGGTTCGTCGTTCATGGCAGTGTGTTATGAAGGGCCCCGGCGTCTTCGCGCGCATTTGCAGGGTGATGCCTTCCTCAGGCTGGAAGTGCATGATGAGCAAATTGGGGCCGAGCGGAGAACATTCCGTGCCGCCAAAGCGGGAGTGGCGGACGCTTGAAATGGACAATGATCTCAGTGACGCGTCGCTCCAGTCGCTTACCGGTGCGCAGATAAAAGGGCGCGCCGGCCCAGCGCCAGTTGTCCACCCACAGCTTGGCAGCGGCAAAGGTTTCGACCGTTGACTCCAATTACACGCCCGGTTCTTTGCGACACCCGGCGGTGGGTTTGCCGTTGATCTGGCCCGGCCCATACTGGCCGCGCAGCATATCGCGCATCACCTCCTCTGGCTTGGGGACGCGAATGGCTTGGAGAAACCTGGCCTTTTCATTGCGCGCGAATTCTCCTGGCAGCGAAGCCGGTGGTTCCATGGTGATGAGAGCGAGGGTCTGCATCATGTCGCGGAATGCGCCAGCGGTTTCATAGAAGGCGGCGCGGCTTTTGATCCCAATCGATTCCGCCGCTGAGATCTCCCCATACCCATCATTTTGTCCATCATGGGCATCATCTTATCTGGAGCCGTTCAGCCGAGTCAATTGGTGCGCCCGGGCATGTCCTTGTTCTGCATTGAATAGGACGGTTTTGGACCGCCCATCTCATGCGTTTTAACATCATTGCTGTGGTCCGTGCCCGTGCAGCCTATGAAGGAAAAGGTGGCAGCGAGGATGATGGATAGTCTAATTAGTCGAATGGCACTGGATTTTATTTTCATTTTCATTTTTGTATTTGGTTTGGTTTTAGTGATCGCGAATTTTCCGGGGGGGAATTGAGCCTTGGAACGCGGCGGCTACCCGCAGCAGCAACTGGATTTACCGGAAGGGTAGGTGCCGGCAGGGGCGTCCCGGAATTTCTGCTGGCATTGAGCGCTGCAAAAGTAGAAGTCTTTGCCGTCGCGCTCGGTATGCAGAGCATTGGCTTCATCCACCGTCATCCCGCAGACGGGATCCTTCGTTTCAGTTTTTTGATCATTCATAATGTTTGATTTTAAATGAGGCTGTTGCTTGCAGACCGGAGTCTAGTGCGTCGTGCAATGAGTCATGGTTCCGCCGCAGTGGCTGCAGCGGTGCTGGAGTTGGCCGGTCTTCACAAAAGTGACGATGGCATTTGAATGCCAATTATGGCGGATCATTCTATTACGTGTTACTCAAAGTTCCTATGGGGTAAACACCCCATCCGGAAGTTTCATGTTTCAATAGAGGTCAAATCTGTGGCTGAGGGCGCTAAGGCGGCGGTCGGATGGGTTTCATGAGGTGGAGACGCGGATGGTGCCTCTGGAGCTGTGTGACCGGCTGAGGCTGCAGGTGGCTCCTGATTTGGCGCGGGGGCACGCGCTGGGGAAGGCTGGGATGGCGTTCATAGTTTCACACACCTTGGCATGAAGTGCCATGGATTCCCCGCGAAAAAGCCACCAGCATTTTAAAGGAATCCCAAACCCGGCCGCTTTCCATTTCACTCCTTTTTTGGAATCACAACAGATCCATTTGATGCCATCCGGAATGGCCTGACAGCAAGGCCGGACGGACGGGTTCCGGGCGGTGGAGACGGACCGGGAACCAAGGGGTCGGCCCGTGGGGGGCGGCGCAACTGACATGAACATCCGGCCGCTGTGCCCGCAGAAGGGCGGATTGAACCGTCGAAGTGGCCAAGTCAGGGGAGTTGCAGTCCTGACTCAGATGCCCGAGCACGATTCTTTCCAGACGGGGGGAGAGCACCTCCGTGATAAAGGCCGCCGCCTGTTCGTTGGAAAGATGGCCGTGTCTGCCCTGGATGCGTTGTTTGGTGGACCATGGGCGCCTGATGTCGCTGCTGAGCAATCCGGTATCGTAGTTCGCCTCAATAAATAACGTATCCAAATCGCGCAGCTTCTGGCGCATCATGGCGGTCGTGTGGCCGGCATCACTCACGACCCCCAAAGCGCTGTCCCCATGACGCAGGACCAAGCCGACGGGGTCTGCAGCGTCGTGGGGAACGGAAAAGGTCTCGATTTGCAGCCCGGCAAATTCAAACGCACCGGCTCCCGGGATGAGCTGCCAGTGTTTTTCAGCTTTGATGGAATCCCGCAGGACCTCGCGGGTGCGGGCGTTGCAGAGAATGGGCAGGGGATGCTTTTTAGTCAGGATATCCAGCCCTTTGCAATGATCGCCATGCTCGTGGGTGATGAAAATCCCCGAGAGGGAATCCGGGGCGACGCCGATGGCGTGCAGGCGTTCCAGCAAGCGGGCCGCGCTGAGTCCGGCATCAATCAGCAGACGTGAGGATCCGGTGCAGACCACGGCACTGTTGCCCGCGCTGCCGCTGCTGAGGACGATCCATTTTAACATAGTGGCCAAGTCCCGAATTAGGCCGCGTCCGGACGGGTGTCAACGGAGGCCGGAAGCGGGGCGGTGGAAATGGGGGCTAATTCTACTTTGTTAAGTTGGGGAATCAGCGGGCTGGAAGCCCGCTGGCCGCACAGGCTGGAAGCCTGCGCCACGGGGAACTTAACAAAGTAGAACTAATCAGAGCCGGGAATCAGGGGGAGCTGCCGGGACGGCTTGTAAAAAAACCGCGCCGCGCCCGGGCATTTGCTGGCTTTCGCCCGAAGGGCGGAGTCTTTTTCCAGGTTCCAACGCTCAATTTTTAGGGCCTTCCCTTTCTGCGGGCTGGTCAATGGTGCGGCGCTTGCCGGAGGCAGGCGGCTGCAAAGCCGGGCCATCGCTGACGGTTATGGTTTGACCGGCGGGCACGGTAGCTTGCCATGAGGGGGCATCGCCCGGGGCGGGGGGAGCCGGGTTGCCAGGACCGGGCTGGACCATGGGGCCCTGGTTGGAAATGACCAAGGTGGTTTTGACCGCGTGATCCGGGGCGGGCCAGGCATAGATCAGGAGCATGATGGCAGCGTAGGCCCCAGCTGCAGCCCAGGCAGTGGAGGGACGCCGCAGGGCGGTCACCATGGTGCAGACCCGCTCCCAAAAGAGGGCAGCGGCACTTTGCGTTGCTATCGCTTTGCGCTGGTAGTCGTGGAATTGCCCGAGAAACCCTTCGAAGTAGGCTTCGTCAGGTTTTTCATGCCGCTTCAGTCGGAGCAGGCGCGCCAGTTGTTCGTCCTTGTTCATGAGGAAAGATTGGAAATGAAAATCAGGGAAAGGGATCAGGGAAAGGGAAATCCAGCAACGGAAATGCCCGCATTCGGGGGGATCGGGGTTCAGGAGAGGTAGTTGGAAAGGTGGGCTTGCAGTTGTTTGTGCGCATAGTGAAGGCGGCTGCGGACGGTGCCTTCGCTGACCCCGAGGATCTTGCTGATTTCGGCGTGGGGCATGCCTTGAATGTCGAAGAGGGTGACCACGGCTCTATGATCATCGGACAGTTTCTGGAGCGCTTCGTTCAAATGCTTTTGAAGTTCATTCAGGCCGGCCTCGCGCACGGGGTCGCTGCTGGCGGTGAGTTCGAGGAATTCCCCGTCATTTTGCACGCCGCTGTCCACGTCGTCCAGGCTGAGCATGCGGCGGCGGTTGCGCTTTTTGAGGAAATTCAGAGTGAGATTCACCGCGATGGTGTAAATCCAGGTGTAAAAGCCGCTTTGCCCGCGGAAGCTCTTCAGATTCCGGAAGGCCCGGGCGAAGACTTCCTGAAGGAGGTCATTCGTGTCCTCCCGATGGCTGGTCATGTGGTAGATCAGCGCGTAAAGGCGCTGGCTGTATTTGACCACGAGGGTATCGAAGGCCGGGCAGTCGCCCTCCTGCGCACGCTCCACGAGCACGCGGTCCTCCTGTTTATCAGTCAAAACGGCGTCGGCCATACGTTGGGGGCGATAAGACGTGGCCGGGGCAGCCACAGGGAATCCTGACACGAGGGAAGCGCTAAAGGACACGGCATTTTTTCAGGAAGAGGCGGATGAGGCGAAATCCGCCGGCTGCCGGGTTAAGGTGACGGACACCGCACGGGTGTCCGGGAGGATAAATTTGTGCAGCCGCACCCGCACGAGGGAGAGCGGCCACCGGCGCAGGAGGAGGCGGCAGAGGTCTTCCGCGAGGGTTTCCAGCAAAAGCCGCTCGCGCCGCAGCGCCTCATCCCGGCAGGCCACCGCCACATCGTAATAATTCACGGTGCGGGAAAGGTCCTCCTTCAGCGCGGCCAAGGGAGCCTCAGGCCACAGGCTCAAATCCGCTTCCAGCCGTTGCGGCACGGCGCGTTCCTCTTCCGGCACGCCGAGATTGGCCACCAGGCCCAGGCCGTGCAGGTCGATGCGGTCTCGTTTGATTTTAGGAAAGTCCAAGCCCCCCTATAGACCGCCGGACCGTGCGGCCTGTTCAATTTTCGCGGGGCAATCCGCTGCATTTTATGCCAGACCTGTCCTGCCGCACCAAATCAGGCCGGCGGCTTCCGGCGAACCCATAAATCACCAACCCGCCCATCCTCTGACACGTATTTCCCGCAAAGGCAAGGTCCGCCGCCCGATGTGGGCCCAGCCTGCCTCCCCCCCCCTATGTTTTACGCCCCGTCCCCGGATTCCTCACATGCCGCCTTCGCCGGTTCGCTGGCCGCCGATGCTCTGGCGATGCCGGTGCACTGGTATTACGACCGGGCTGCCCTCCAGGCTGACTACGGCCTTGTCGACCACTATCTGAAACCCCAGTCCAGGCACTCCGGCAGCATTCTGCACCGCTCCCGCTACCTTGCCCTCAACGAAAAAGGCGATATCCTGCGCGAACAGGCCGTCTGGTGGGGCCAGCCGGAGGTGCACTATCATCAGTTCCTCCAAGCCGGGGAAAACACCCTGAATCTCCAACTGGCGCGGGCCCTGCACGCCCTGACCGCCCGCACCGGCAGCTATGACCCCGATGTCTGGCTGGAGTGTTACATTCACTTCATGCTCACCCCCGGGATGCACCGGGATACCTATGTGGAGGAATACCACCGCGCCTTTTTCACCCACTACGCCAAAGGCAAAAATCCCCGCGCCTGTGGCATCAATGACAACCACATCGGCGGCCTCGCCCAGGTGCCCGCTCTTTGTGCCGCCCTTCCCTCCGCCGATGAATCCACCCTGCGCGCCGCGGTGAAACTCCACGTCTCCCTCACTCATCAAAACCCCGGCGTGCTCCGCGCCGCCGATACCCTGACCCGTCTCCTCCTCGCGATCAAAGCCGGCCAACCCCTCCGCCCTGCCATCGCCGCCCTGGGAAATGACTTTTTCTCCGAAAAGAAAGCCCTCTCCTGGCAAAACCAACCCGATCCCCTCATCGTCGGCCAACAATTCAGCTCCGCCTGCTACATCGGTGAAGCCTTTCCAGCCGCGCTCTATCTTGCATGGAAACACGCTGGTGATTTCAGCGCCGGCATCATCGCCAACACCATGTGCGGCGGCGACAACTGCCATCGCGGTGCGGTGGTCGGCGCCCTCCTCGGTGCTGCCTCCGGCGTGCCCGCCCGGTGGAGCGATGAACTTCTGGTGCCAGTGCCTGCCGCCGTGCCGGGGGCGCTTGACTCCTGAGCGGCTCTCCTTGCACCTCAAGCAGGAGCATCAGGAAAAACAAAAGAAAGATAGCTCCGGCCAAAACGCCCTGCGCGCCACCCGTTTGGCCGCAGCGGCTTCCAGTTCCCGGAGGCGGCCCAGCGCTTCGGCCTTCCGCTTTTCCAGTGCACTCTGATGGACGTTGTGCTGCTTTATTTCCCCCGCCCCCGCAAGCTGCCGCTCCCCATGCTTCACGCCTTCGAAGACCGGCTTCATCGGGTGATAGCCGGCATGCGGGATCGGGTCGGACTTGTGGGTGTGGCGTCGCGCGCAATTCACCTTTAGTCCTGGGAATAGTCTTCGATTGACCGCTGCGGCTGGGCCGGCGTCGCATTGAGCACCAGAATATCCACCGGCCCCAGGGTTGAATCAGACTGGTTCACGGCAGTTACTTGAGGGGCATGCCCGGCTCGGATTTCCCATTCGTGGTGAGGATCTGGAAATGATGCACCCCGGCAGCGAGAGGATGATCACTGCTCCAGACGATTTTTTTGTCAGGAGAAACTTCCACCATCGAGATGCCGGTGCTGGCGGCGTGACTGCCGATCACGGTATTGCCATTGGCGAGGCGCTGGGAACCGCAGGGGTCTTTGAAGAGACCGTTCACGTCGGCGTTGGTAATCTTCCACACCACTTCCCCCTTCTGATTCAGTTCCACCACCTGATTGCTGTGGGTGAGGGAGGCCAGCGTGTTGCCATTGTCGAGACGGATGGCGGTGAACGGCCATGGCTCAGCGGCACGTCCGCCGAGTTCCTGCGGGTCGGTCTTCAAGGTGGCGAGCACCTGCCCATCAGGACGGTATTCCTTGATGGCAAAGGCCAGCAGATGGGGCACCAGATAGTTCCCGTTCTTCAACTGCCGGGCCATGCGGGTTTGCATGTGGGTGTTATCCGTCTCCGGCTGCAGGGTGAGTTCGTGGACGATCTCCGCCTTGGCATTGACTTCCAGCAGACGCGGCTTGGCCCCCAGTTCAGTAACCAGGGTGTTTCCGTTATAGAGCCGTTGCGTGGTCCCGATCTCCTCGTTCGCCTTGTCCAGCTTGTAGGAAAAAACGATCTCCTTCCCCCGGGTCACTTCCTCAACGTGATCACTCCAGGCCAGGAGGATATTGCCGTTGGGCAGCACGAAGCCGTCCCTGGTGCCTCCCTGGTATTCCCACACGGCGGTGCCGTCCTCGCTGATGATGGCGGTTTTTCCTCCCATGACGAGATAGGAATGCCGGATGGCTGGAGGATCCGCTGCGATAGCCGAAGCCATCATGCCGAAAACGGCCCAAAGGGGAGTCAGTTTGAAGAAGGAAGAGTGCATGGTTTGCTTTTATTTTAGGTTGGATGGTAAAAGGGTGTCACGTCAGAATACCGCGCACCACCTGTCCGTGGACGTCCGTCAGCCGGATGTCGCGGCCGCCAAAGCGATAGGTGAGCCTGTTGTGATCCATACCCAGCAGGTGGAGCATGGTGGCATGCAGGTCATGCATCTCCATGGGATTCTCCTGGGCTTTATAGCCCCACTCATCGCTGCTGCCCCAGGACATGCCGGGGCGCACCCCACCACCTGCCAGCCACATACTGAAGGCGTATTCGTTGTGGTCACGGCCATCACCGCCCTGGGCAAAAGGGGTGCGCCCAAACTCGCCGCCGAAGACGACCAGGGTGGAGTCCAGCAGGCCGCGTTGTTTGAGATCGGCCAGCAGGCCGGCAATGGGTTGATCGACCGCGCGCGCGTTGTTGCCGTGATTGGTTTTCAGCCCGCCATGGGCATCCCAGCGGCTATAGCCATCCACCATGGGGATCGTCAGTTCGATAAACCGGACGCCACGCTCGACCATGCGGCGGGCGAGCAGGCACTGCCGGGCATAGGTTCTGGTGTGATCGTATGCCGCATCCATGCCGTAGAGTTTTTTCGTGGCTTCGCTTTCTCCTGACAAATCAAGCAGATCCGGCACGGTGGATTGCATGCGGCCCGCCAGTTCAGCGTTGGCGATGGCACTTTCCAAGGCATCGCTCCCGCCGGAGTCCACCAAACTGAGCCGGTTCAGGCGTTCTGCCAGATGCCGCTTGGCCAGTTGCTGGGCCGGGATTTTTTCCCCGGGAACGATGTTCGCGATGGGGGTGCCATTGGCATTCAACAGTGAGCCCTGATAACTCGCGGGCAGGAAGCCGCTGCCAAAACAATCCAGACCACCGGACGGAATTTGACCGCCATTCAGGACCACAAATCCTGGCAAATTGTCATTGTGGCTGCCCAGGCCATAGGCCACCCACGCCCCCATGCTGGGCCGGCCCTGGAGGCCGAGCCCGCTGTGCAGAAAATAGTTGGCGCTGGTATGCTCCGGGAACTGGGATGTCATCGAATTCAGCACACAAAGATCATCCGCCCGTTCTGCAATATGAGGAAAGAGATCACTGATCCAGAGGCCGCTCTGCCCGCGCTGCCTGAAATCCCAATAGGATTTCATCACCGTGCCGACATTCTCAAACTGCGTCTTCTCCAGTCTGCCAATGACCTGCCGCGGGTCCTTGCCATGGTGCTTTTCCAGCATCGGCTTGTAGTCGAAACTATCCACCTGGGAAGGCGCTCCTTCCATGAAGAGAAAGATGACGCTGCGGGCCTTCGCCGGAAAATGCGGTGCCCTGGCGAGGGAAGGATTCGAGGCCGCGTCAGCGGTGCTGGACTTCCCGAACAAGGCGGAGAAAGCCATCGCTCCAAAGCCCCCACTGGCCCGTTGCAGCAGCCTGCGGCGGGAAAGGTGGGGAAGTGGCAGATTCAGGGAATGGCTCATTTCAGATAGATAAAGTCATTGGCATTCACCAGGGCGTGGCAAAATTCCGGCCAGATGGAAGCCGCCTGATCCCCGGTGTAAAGGGACCGCAAATCCGCCAGGGAATCGAGCGCAATCCGGATTTCCCCAGCGCCAGGTGGCCGGGTGAACGCTGACTCAAAGAGCCACCTGATGCGCACTTCATCCAAAGCATCCGGCCGTTCCTTCATCAGACGGGCGGCCCAGAGCGCGGCTTGTTCCCTGACAAAGGGATCATTCATCATGACGAGCGATTGGGCTGGGACATTCGTGGTATTACGGCGGCCCACGGTGCTGAAAGGGGTGGGGAAATCGAAAGCCTGCATCATCCCCGGAAGAAAATTCCGGTGGAGCGAAGTGTAGATGCTGCGCCTGCCATTACCGTCCAGCGGGCCGGATTCCGGGGAGCCACGCCCAATCAAAAACTCAGTCAGGTGGACCGGAATGGGCGCTCCAAAAAGCGTTTCGTCCAGCCGCCCGGAAATCGAAAGCAACGCGTCGCGGATCGCTTCCCCCTCGAGGCGACGGACCGGCATGCGGTGCAGCAGAAGGTTCGCCGGATCGATCCCGGTGGCCCGGGGATCCGACGCCCGGCTGCTGCGCGCAAAGGCGTCAGTCAGGACAAGCCGGCGGATCAGGCCTTTCACGGACCAGTGGTCCCCGTGGCTGAATTGCCATGAGAGATGATCGAGCAGTTCCGGATGTGAGGGGCGCTCTCCGAGGAAACCAAAGTTATCCACCGTAGGCACGATACCGCGCCCGAAGAGGTGATGCCAAACCCGGTTCACCATCACGCGGGCCACAAGTGGATTGCCAGGATCCGTTAGTTGACTAGCCAGTTGCAGGCGGCCGCTGGAGTCGGCAGGAGCAATGCTGGCCTGACCAAAGGCTTCCGGCAAACCACGCCTGGCCAAGGCACCCGGCCGTTGAGGGTTCCCGCGGATGAGCACGTTTCCGTCGATTCCTGACGCATCCATGAGGGCCGGGGCCAGCGCCGAATCCCAGCGGATGGTGCTGGCCAGCTCTTCCTGCGCCTTCAGAAATCCGGCTGCAGACCCGGTCAGGATGCCCTGATTCACGCCCAGCAGGGACTCCTGCTGGAGCATCCAGCTGGCGGGAGGTGCAAGGCCAGCCCCGATGCTGGTCGTTCCTGATGCCAAAGCGTCCAGGACCGCCAGAGCATCGGTCTGCAGGGACTCTGCTGCCGCCTCCAGCGAGGCCACCCCGGCTTCCGGGAGCCATGTCAGGGAAGGAAGCCATGCTGGGGGCTCTGCGGCATCCACTACCATGAGCACTTCCAGCGGGGAGTCGCCCACCGGGGCCATCTCCACATGGGTCCGGTGCCCGGTGTAGGCGTTGAGTGGATGCGTCACCCATCCTAACTTTTCTGAGGTGTCAAATTGGGCCACCAGCCCGCCATGCAGCGGCCCTGCGACCATAATGTGCGTGTCCACGCCGGCATAAACGGAAGCTTTTCCCCGGATCAGATAGTGCAGGCGGCCACTCTTCAGGGTGAATCGCGGCGTCACCAGCGTCCGTCCCGCGCGGGCGGTGGCAGATTGACTGCTGGAATCCACCTCAGTCCCAGACGCGAGGGACAGGCGGTTCCAGAACGGATCCCGCACGGCGGCCCCATAACTCATCACGCGCAGCAGTGCTTGCCCGGCGGTGCCGGGGATCACTTCTCCCGTGGTCAAGGCGCGTGGCCCAAAGGTGGGGCCGTCGGGTTTCCATGCCGTGGCACCAGGGCCGGTAAAATCAGCCACGATGCTGGCATCCGGTGGTCTTGGCGGGAGAGGTGTGAGGGTTTTCCGGAGCAGCTCCTTGAACCGTTCCGGATTGGCCGTTTCCGGATCCTTGGCCAGCACGGCGAAAGCATGAAGCGGATGCTGCGCATTTTCAGACGCCTGCTTCAGATGCTCCACCCATGCGGCCGGTTCCCTGTCCGGCGCGGTCACGACGCCCGGGTTCAACCCTGCCAGGGCCCGGGCCGCAGCAAGGAGTTGGCTGGCAAGCTGCTCCACTGCCGGTCTGGCCTCGCCGGCAAAAGCGGCGGCCATCGCTGCATGGTGTTCCGCACGAATAGCGCTTAGCTTCCCAGTGGCTTCGGAATGCGCCGCCATGGTCCCGAACCGGACCTGGCGGTAGGGTGAACCCAGCAGAAACCCGCTCATGGCGTAGTAGTCCTTCTGCGTAATGGCATCGAATTTGTGATCGTGGCAGCGGGCGCAGGCAACAGTCAGCCCCATGAAGGTTTTGGTGAGGACGTCCACTTTGTTGTCGATGCGCTCACATTCATCCTGGCGGATATCCACCGGGCTGTGGTTTTCCTCACCGAGAAAGGCCCACCCGGTGGCAAGCACCGATTCATTGGCCCCCGTGGCCGGATCCAGCCTTGGCGGCAGCAAATCGCCAGCAAGGTGCTCTGACACAAACCGGTCGTAAGGCACATCCGCATTGAAAGCACGGATCAGGTAGTCGCGATACCGCCAGGCATTGGCGATGAGGTAGTCGCCTTCATGCCCCCGGGTCTCGGCGTAGCGGACGAGATCCATCCAGTGCCGCGCCCAGCGCTCACCAAACTGCGGCGAGCCCAGCATCGCATCCACCACCCGTCCACGCCGCTGGGGAGACCCGTCCTGGAGGAAGGCCTGCATGGCATCCCGCTGGGGAGGCAGGCCGGTGACCGCAAAAGAGACCCTGCGGAACCAGGTCAGGTCATCAGCAGCGGGAGCTGGTGCCAGGCCCTGGGCAGCGAGTTTCGCGGAGATGAATTTATCCACCTCCGTCGCTCCTGCCGCATCAGGAACCGGCTGGCGTTGCGGCGTTTGCCAAATCCAGGGCAGACGCTGCTTGCGTGCCTCAAGATCGAATGACGCTTTCTTTGCCGGGGCTGCTGCCGTATCCCCCTGGGGCCATGCAGCACCGGCCAGGACCCATGCCGCGAAGTCAGCGATGGTGGTTTCCGGGAGTTTCGGCCCCGCTTTTAAAGGCGGCATTTGCAGATCCTTTTCAATATGCCGCACTGCTTTTAAGAGAAGACTTTCGTCCGGCTTGCCCGGAACGATGACAGGGCCGGAGTCCCCGCCTTCCAGCATGGCAGGGCGGGAGTCGAGGCGAAGGCCACCTTTTTGCTTTTCTGGTCCGTGGCATCCCACACAGTTTTCATGCAAAACGGGTCGGATGCGCTTTTCAAAAAACTCAACCTCCTGCGCCAGGCCGGAGGTCAGGGAGCCCACGAAACACACCCCTATTCCGAAGGCTCTGATGAATTTAAAGGGGCGGCTGTTCACTCGGTAATGGGGAAAGTTCCCGCAAATTTCAGGCCAAAACGCCATGGACGACTTCCCCTTCCACATTGGTGAGGCGGCGGTCGATGCCGTTGTGGTAGAAAGTAAGCTTTTTGTGGTCCAAGCCCAGGAGATGCAGGAGGGTGGCGTGGAAGTCAGGAATTTCAACCTTGTCCTGGGCGACGGAATACCCCACATCATCCGTCAGGCCGTAATGGTAGCCAGGCTTCACCCCCGCTCCTGCCAGGAAGCAGGTGAAGGCGGCGGGGTGGTGATCGCGGCCGGTGGAGCCGATGCCCTGGGTGACGGGACAACGGCCAAACTCCGTGGTCCAGACGAACAGCGTGTCTTCAAACATCCCGCGCTGTTTCAGATCCTGAATCAACGCAGCCACCGGCTGGTCCATGGTGGCGGCCTGAGTGTCGTGGTTCTCCTTCATGTTTTCGTGGCCGTCCCAATTGATGCGGGGACTGCCGAACGAGCCTCCATTGAGGATCTGCACAAAACGCACGCCGCGCTCCAGGAGACGGCGCGCCATGAGGCAGTTGCCGGAGAAACCTTTATTGGATGGTTCATCGATCCCGTAGAGTTTTTTGATATGGTCAGGCTCGCTATCCAGATTGGTGGCTTCAGGAATACTGGACTGCATGCGGGCGGCAAGTTCGTAAGACCGCAGGCGGGCGGCAAAAGCTCCATCCCCGGGATTGGTGGTGACAAAATCACGGTTCATGGAGGCTAGCAGCTCCATATCCGCCGAGCGGTCTTCCGGGGAAATGCCCACAGGCGTGCGGAGATCTGCGATGGGCTCGGCAGACGAGGTGCGGAAAGCCACACCCTGATGATTCGCCGGAAGGAAGCCGGAGGTCCAATTGATCGAGCCCCCGGCCGGAAGTCCGCGGGGATCGGGCAACACGACGAAAGCAGGCAGGTTTTCGTTTTCCGTGCCAAGGCCATAACTGAGCCACGCCCCCATGCTGGGAAAGCCATTGAGCGTGAATCCGCTGTTCATCTGGAAGGCGGCCGGGGTGTGGTTATTACTCTTGGCGAACATCGAGTGGATGAAGCACAAATCATCCGCGCAGCCCGCGATCTTCGGCAACAAACTGCTCACCCATGAACCGGATTTTCCGTGCTGTTTGAACTCGTAGAGGCTCTTCATCAGATTCCCCGGCTGGCCAAAGAAACCGAGGTTCTCGCCTCGTCCTTCCATTGACTTCCCATGCATCTTTTCCAAATGCGGCTTGTAGTCGAAAGTCTCCAGGTGGCTCACCCCGCCCGCACAAAAGATCTGCACGATTCGTTTGGCTTTTGCGGGAAAGTGCGGTTTTGGGCCGGATGCGGCAACAACATCCATGGCCCGCGCCTTGTCCCGGTCCAGCATCCAGGCCAGGGCAATGGCACCTAGCCCGCCGCCGGAATTCCAAAGAAAGTGCCGGCGGGAGAGTGGGAGTGGTTCGGGAGGCATGGAAAAACTCATGGATAACTAATCGATTGGATTGATGACACCCGGTAGCCCGGAGTCTGCAAAGACTTTTACGTTCCGGGTATACAAAACCTTCACGCCCTGGCGTCGCAGGGTTACAGCGAGCACCGTGTCATGGGTCCGCTGATAGGGGAATCTGGGCTTCTCAAGAAAGGTGATAATATCGCTGTAGTGGCCTGTTTCGGTAGCACAGCAGGCCACGCCGCTCTGTTCCCGCAAAAAGCGGATGTGTGCCGCTGCCTGAGCGGCATTCCTGGGCTTTTGCAGAATTTTCGGATGGCGCAGCGCTTTGTAAAATTCCCACAGCACCTGATCAGCGATGATCCACTCACCAGGACTGGTCAACATCAGGTTCACCAAGGCAATCGCCTTCGCATGCTCAGGGGCCGCGCTGTTGGCGGCATAGATCAGAATATTGGTGTCCAGGCTATTCATGGAAGTTCTCCGCCGTAAACGACGGATTTCATGTTTGCGGCGGAGACGAGGACCTTTCCACCATCGAACACTGGAAAGAAAGATGCTGGGACGGGGCCGCGTTGCAGCAGGCCGGAGCGCTGCTCCACATCGCGATCCACTGCACGACGGACGATCTCGCTGACCGGACGATCCTCAATGCTGGCGAGTTTCCGGAGGGCATCCATCAGTGGATCAGGAAATAGAATTTGAATCTTTTGCATGGATAAATGGATTGAATGGATTGCATGGATAAGCGCGTCAATCAAGAAACATCCAGCACGTTGATACAGAATGCAGGATGAGGGTTTCCAGTCGGGATCAGCTCATAAGTGGGGGGAAGCTAACGCATATAGACAAATTCAGTGGAGTTCAGCAAAGCCCAGCAAACGCTCTGGAGACCCCGTTGCCGGGCGGCGACTGCAGCACGTGCGGTCTCTTCCTCGTCAGGGGAGCGCCCCAGCGCGAGACGATAGGCGGCTGTCAAAGCGGCACCAGGCTCATTTCCCGCAGTCTGCAGGGCCCGTTCGGCCAGGTGTTTTGCCAGTCTCTGGACGAAGGCATTGTTCATCAGTCCGAGCGCCTGCAGTGGCGTGGTAGTCACACCGCGGCGGGGTGTTTTCACCGCAGGATCCGGGCAGTCGAAAGCATCCAGCAGCGGATCCTTGCCGCTGTTCACATTGATCCGGTAGACCGTGCGGCGGCTGAACTCCGGTCCGGCCCGGTCCTCCGGAGTGTAGAAGGTGGCGTTAAAATCCGTGACGCTGAAGGGCCGGAAACTGGGCCCGCCCATCGCGGGATTGAGCTGTCCGCTGACGGCCAGCATGGCGTCCCGCACTGCTTCCGCCTCCAGACGGCGCGGGGTATAACGCCAGAGCCATTGGTTATCCGCATCCACCGCCGCCGCCTTTTCCCGAAAAGCGGAAGCCTGCCGGTAGGTGGCAGAATTGACGATCAGGCGGTGCACGTCCTTCACCTTCCATCCGCTCTGAATGAAATGAACGGCCAGCCAATCGAGCAATTCCGGATGGGTGGGCCGGGCACCACTGACACCGAAATCATTTGGCGTATTCACCAGGCCCTGACCAAAATGCAGATGCCAGATGCGGTTGACCATGACCCGGGCAGGCAACGGGTTTTTGGGATCGCTCAGCCAGGCGGCAAACTTCAGCCGGCGCCCGTTTTCCGGAGCATCTGCCGCCATGTCAAAGTCAGGGTTCAAATCTGCAATAGCCGTGAGAGCACCAGGCGTCACCACTTCATCCGGCGAATTGACTTCGCCCCGGATCAGCCGACGGGTGGGCGCTGGCTGGACCCGCACGCCTGCGTAGGAAACCTCCCCGGAAACGGGAGGCAGGGCCTCCAGCGCGGCACGGCAGGTTTCAATTCCAGCCAAGGCCTCCATCCGGGCCTGACGCTCCTCCGCACTCAGCGCGGCCAGGATTTCCTCATGCGGGATGCTGAATCCTCCAGAGCGATAGGATGCCGCGACCTCTGCGCCCGTCAGTGCCCGGTCGTAAAGGGCGGCCTGCCGGACCTCACCCGTCAGGAAAGCCCGCCCGCCGCCGGAATGACGCCGGCCCAAAATGACGGCCGCACTGCCTGCCGCATAAGTCTGGAGGGGAACGCCGGGCGTATAACTTTTTCCAAGCGGTTCGCCATTCCGATACAGTGAAATGCTATTATCGGCGCCGTAAACCACCGCCAGATGAACAAAGGCGCCCGGTGCGGCGGTCTCCTCGGGAACATCGAGGTCCTTGGTTCGGCTGAAGCCTTCGCTGCCAGCCATCCATTTTCCATGCTGGCGCTCAGCAAACACAATGGCATCGAAACGGCTGCCATCCGCCAGTTGCAGCGAAATGGGTGCGCCGCCGCCCTGCTCCAGGCTGGCCAAGGAAACCCAGGCCTCCAGGGTCTTTTCCCGGATCTCACGGGGGATGGGATCCGATTGGAAAAAGTCCCCTTCATTCGTTAGCTTGAGGGCTCCATTGACGGTGGTGGCTTTGCCTTTGATTTGCCCCTGCGGATTCGCCTGGCTGAAGTCCCAACGCAGGTAGGGCATGGGCCCCGGCGTGGCGGGCACCGCAGGATTTTTCGCCGCCACCCGTTTGGCCGCAGCGGCTTCCAGTTCCCGGAGGCGGCCCAACGCTTCAGCCTTCCGCTTTTCCAAGGCAGTCCGCTGAGCGTTGTGCTGCTTTATTTCCTCAGCCCCCGCAATCGGCCGCTCGCCATGCTTGACGCCTTCGAAGACCGACTTCATCCGGTAATAGTCGGCATGCGGGATCGGGTCGAACTTGTGGGTGTGACATCGGGCGCAATTCACCGTCAGTCCCAAAAATGATTGACCGACCACGCCCAACATATCCTCCAGTTCGTCCTCACGCGTGATGGCGCGCTGGGTAACGTTGGCCTGGGCATTCCCCGCCTGATCCCACGGACCACAAACCAGCATGCTGGTGGCCACGATGCCATCGCTGGTGACCGGCTCCATCACATCCCCCGCAATCTGTTCCTCCATGAAGCGGTTGTAGGGCTTGTCCGCATTGAAGCTCCGGATCACATAGTCCCGGTAATGCCAGGCATGATCGCGCAGCCGGTCGTATTCAAAGCCCTGGCTCTCCGTATAGCGGGCCACATCCAGCCAATGCCTCCCCCAGCGCTCGCCATAGTGAGGGGACGCCAGCAGCCGATCCACCAGACCCGCATAAGCCTGGGGAGAGGCATCCGCCACAAAAGCATCCACCTCCCCAGGCGTGGGCGGCAGGCCGATGAGATCAAAGCTCAGCCGGCGGATCAAGGTGGCGCGGTCCGCTTCCGGCGATAATGTCAGACCTTCCTTTACCAGCCGGGCGCGGATCAACGCATCGATCGCATCCGGTGCCTGGTCGGGCACCGGGGGCAGCTTCAAGGGCTGCAGGGACCAGTGCTGGCTGCGCACCTCCACCATTTTTCCGGTATCCGGCCAGAGCGCTCCCTGGTCGATCCAAGCGCGCAGCAGGCCGATCTGCTCCGCCGTGAGGCGTTCTCCCTTGGGTGGCATGATCTTGTCCTCCTCCAGTCCCGCCACCAAGTGCACCAAGCGGCTTTCCGCCCCCTTGCCCGGCACCAGCACCTTGCCGTCATCTCCCCCTTGCAGCGCGGCCGCCTTGTGATCCAGGCGCAGGCCCCCTTTTTGCTTTTCGGGACCATGACACTTCACACAATGTGCGGTAAGGAGCGGCTCAATGTCTTTCGCAAAATCCACCACCGCAGCGGAAGCCGGCGGCAAGGTGGCTGGGTCAATCCCAGCCGCCACACTGGATTCAGCCACGCCACCTGCCAGGATGACCGGAAATAAAAACGCAGCCGCCCGGCACCTCAGGGAGAAGGCGGCGGCCTGGATGCTGGTTCGGAGGGAAAATGTCATGGGAGCGGAACGAGGCGGCGGTATGCCCTTCCCTGACCTATACGTCCCCATGGCCGCTGGCCTATTGGTATTTTAACCGCTTTATCCAACCTTTATGGATGCGCGGCTTTGGCGACCGCAGCTTTGGCCGTCGCCGCTTTCGCTTCCTCCGCCGTGACATACCCATCCTGATTTTGATCCAGCCGCTGATGCAGTGGAAGAAAAGTGGGGCCGGCTTCCTCACGGGAAACCCGGTTGTCCTTGTTAATATCCAGACGGCGGCCCAGCACCCCTAGCGCCTTGGGCGTGAGGGACAATGGCGGGACAGCGGCGGTTTTGGCGGAGGAGGCAGGAATCCTGACGTATTCCAGGTAACCCAGCATCATCTCGTCCTCCGTCTGGTCACCCCAGACCACCGTTTTGGCAGGGTCGGGATTGTTGGGATTTTCGGGACTGTTGTCAAACCAGGCGGTTGCCTCAATGCGGCTGCCCGATTTCAGGACGAGGGGCTCGGCGGCACGGTAGAGCAATTGCCAGTTAAAGTCGTAGCGGGGCACATTCAGCAGCTCCCGGCGTGCTCCTGCCGCGTCCACCAGATCGTAGCGGAAGGCTTTGCCCCGCATGTGCATGTGGGGCATGAAGGAGAGGATTTGTGTATCAAATGGCACCGGCAGAGCCCCTTTGACTTCGAAGTTGGGATGCCCCGGCGGGATGGCAAAACGGTGTTGTTTGGCTGCGGCGACATGCACCTCGTAACGGGGGGCTTCCGCAGCAAAGCGCAAGCCCAGCCGGGTGCGGTCCTCGCAGGCGGTGCCGTTAGGGGTGTAGTGGAGCTGGAAGGTGAGCTTGGCTCCTGCAGGGAGTTTTTTGGCATAGCCTGATGGATAGATCACCGCAGAACTGCCCGGCACATAGGCAGCCAGAAAATCATCCCCATCCGTGACTTTCTTCTGACCGGGCGGCGAAACGAACACAAGAACGTGATGCACCTGGGCCATGGCGGTAGGGCGCACTTCCAATCCCGTGATCCACCGGTCTTCGGAAAAGCTGGTCACCACTTCACGATATTGATATTTCATCCGTCCCGTGGCTTCCACCGCCACTGGTTGGGGAATTTCCACCACGGCATCCGGAGTGCCGAGGACCCATTCCGTCGGCCACTGCCGCGGCACCGGGGCCTCTGCCGGATCGCCCGCCGCGCGATCCCCTGACAGCCAGGTCAGGAGCGCCTCCCGCTCGGCCCCGGAAAGGGAGCGGTCATTGGCCCAGGTGATGGCATGCTCCCCGCTCTGCGGTGCGGCAAACCAAGGCGGCATCAATCCTTTGGCGATGACTTTTTTGATCATGCCGGCGTGGCCGATGACATCCTCCATCTTCATCATCTCAAACGGCCCCGTGCCCCCTGGCCGGTGGCATTCCTGACAATTCCGCTGGATCACCCGGGAAATATCTCGGTGCCAGGTGAGGGAGGTGACGGCAGCCGCCCCGGAGGCGTCCGGCGCAGCGATTTCCAAGGCACAACCGGGAGCACTGGTCGCTTCGATCCCCGGGCGCTGGCCATGGGTGACGGCTTCCAGAGCAGCGGCCAAGTAGTGCCGCGAGGGCTGATCCTTTTGATAGCCAATCCCATACTGGTCATCCACCGCGCCCCGGTAGAGCAGCGTGCGGGAGCGGTCGACCAGGAAAACCTCCGTCGTGCTGAGCGCCCGCAGCGCTTGAAGCACCGCCTGTTTTTCATCCATGCTGCAGGGCCCGGTGAACCCGTGTTCCGCAGCCAAAGCCGACATGGCGGCGGGGGTATCCGAAGCGATGGCCCCGACAAACAAAAAGCCCACCCCCTTGTCCTTCCAGGCTTTTTCCAGGGCCGCCAGAGTAGGCGCATATTTCCGGCTCAGAGGACAGGTGGGGCTGGTGACTGCAATCACGGTAAAGTCCTGCGCTCCCGTGATCCCGGCCAGACGATGGGTTTTCCCGTCCAAATCCACCAGCGATGGATTGCCCACCTGATGGCCAATCCCCGCCTCCACCGCAGGCCTCACCTGCGGAGCCTCCATGGCAGACAGCGGATGGTTCAGGAACAAAGTCGCACTGGCGGCGAGAACGATGGAAATTTTCATACAGGAAGACAGATCAAAGGGATGGTGATCACCCGGACGACAGTAAACAATGTGACGTTACAAGAAGATACGCACCCACGCTACAGGCTTTTGCCGTATTCAATACTAGTCGACACTTTTCACGCCCCCTCTGCCACAAGACCTCCGGACCTGAGTGGCCGAACCCACCCCGCAAAACCACCCGTGCGGACCAGATCTGTTGAAAGAAACCATACTTTTCAAGGTATACATTTATAATATGCGCCAAGTCCGCCGTCAAACCTCCGCTTCCCTTGTTCTGCTCCTCGCTGCCTTGCCAGTCAGTGCGCAGGCGGAGCAGCCTGTGTCCTTCAATAAGCAGATCCAGCCGATCCTTTCGGAATACTGCTATCATTGCCATGGGCCGGATGCCGCAACCCGGAAGCCCAAGAAAGATCCCTTGCGCCTGGATGCTGAACAATATGCTTTTGCCCCCCGGGGCGATGAGGGTCCCGCGATTGTGAAAGGCGACCCTGCCAAGTCGCCGGTGATCCACCGCATCCGCAGCACGGATCCTGACGAGGTGATGCCGCCGCCGGAGTCCCACAAGGAACTCAAACCGGAAGACAAAGCCCTGCTGGAACGCTGGATCGCTGAAGGCGGCAAATATGAAAGCCATTGGTCCTATCTGCCTCCGGTCAAGCCCACGATGCCGGCCCCAGCCAGTGCCCCGGCCCCGGACGCCACCCTGACTGAAATCGACCAGCTGGTCTCTGCCAAACTCCGCGAAACCGGCCTGACGCTTAACCCGCCCGAGGACCGCGCCCGCGCCTTCCGCCGCCTCAGCTATGACCTGACCGGTCTGCCGCCGGACCTGGAGTCCCTCCTCGCTTACCTTGCGGACACTTCCCCCAATGCCTGGGAAAAAGCCGTCGACCGCCTGCTGGCCACCGATGCCTGCGCGGAGCAATTCGGCCGCCAGTGGCTGGATACGGTGCGCTACGCAGACACCCACGGCATTCACATCGATAACTACCGCTCCATCTGGCCCTACCGGGACTGGGTGATCCGGGCCTTCAAGGCCAACCAGCCCTTTGATCAATTCACCATCGACCAGATGGCGGGCGACCTGATCCCGGATGCCTCGCTGGACCAGAAAATTGCCAGCGGCTACAACCGCTGCATGCCCACCACCGGAGAAGGCGGAGCCATCGGCGAGGAATATGACGCGGTGTATGCCAAGGACCGCGCCGACACCATGGGAGCCGTCTGGCTGGGACTCACCGTCGGCTGTGCCACCTGCCACGACCACAAATTCGACGCCATACCGACCAAGGATTTCTATTCCCTCACGGCTTTTTTCCGGAATACCCCCATGGCTTCCCTGGACGGGAATAACGCCGAACACCCGCCTGTGCTTTCCCTGCCCACCGAAGCGCAGCAGGCCCGGCTGGATAGCTTGCCCAGGGAAATCGACGCCAAACAAAAAGCCATCGACGAGCGCCGTCAGGCTGCCCGGGGTGAATTCGGGCAATGGCTCGCCGAGCGCGCCAAATCTCCCCTCGCCGATCCTGCCCAGGACGCCCTTTCCCTGCATCTTCCTCTCAATGAATCCTCCCGCGTCTTCCAGGGCACCAGCAAGGGCAAGCCACTCACCTGGACGGAATCCAAGGAAACCACCGACGGCCTGAACGGCAACGCGCCTCTGGCCAGCGGTCAGGCCATCAGCGGGGAAGCCCCCGCCATCGAACGGAATGGCATGGCCAGCTTTGGCCTAACGCTGCGCACGGAAGGCAATGTGTCAGGGGCCCTGCTCTCCCGCATGGATGCGGCCCTCGGCTTCCGGGGCTGGGACCTTTTCCTCACGGATAACAAGCCAACCGTGCACATCATCGATCATTGGCCGGACAAAGCGATCAAGGTCGTCGCCAAAAAGGCCCTCCCAGCCAACAGTTGGCACCAACTCATGGTCGTCTTTGACGGCACCAAAACCGGCGCGGAGGCCATCGCGCTCTACGCCGATGGCGTGCTTCAGAAAACCGACGCCGAAGTCAACGCCCTGGGGCCTGACATTTCCATCGATACTCCCCTCCGCCTCGGAGGCCGCAGCAATGGCACCGGCAGTCTGGAATCCGTGCTCTCCGGCAAGGTCGCCGTGCAGGATGTCCGCTTGTATGACCGGGCCCTCACTGCGGAGGAAGTGCAGACCCTCTCCATCCGCCTGCCTCTCCAGCAGTGGCTGGCCACCGCCGAAGCCGCCCGCAACCCGGAGCAGAATAACGCCTTGTTTGAGCGCTATCTCCCCACCTTCGACAAACCTGGCCAACAATTGCAGAATGAACTCGCCGCGCTCAAGGATGATCTGAACAAGGTGCAGAAAGGCATCCTGAAGACGCTCGTCATGGAGGAGAAAAAGGAAGAACCTTTCGCCTTCGTCCTCTCCCGCGGCGACTACCGGAAGAAGACGGACCGCGTGGCTCCGGGCACTCTCACTTCCCTGCCCCCCATGGACGCCAACGCTCCAAAAAACCGGCTGGGTCTGGCCCAGTGGCTGGTCTCCAAACAAAATCCCCTCACCGCCCGCGTCACCGTCAACCGCGTCTGGAGTTATCTTTTTGGCACCGGCATTGTAGAGACTACAGAAGACCTCGGCATCAGTGGCAGCCGCCCCGTCAATCAGGACCTCCTCGACTGGCAAGCCGTCGCCTTCATGGAAAGCGGCTGGGATTACCGGGCCATGGTCAAGCGCATGGTCCTCTCCCAAGCCTACCGCCAATCCGCCAAGTTTACGCCGGAAAAACTGGAAAAAGACCCTCTGAATCTGCTCACCTCCCGCGGCCCCCGCTACCGGCTCGATGCCGAACAAATCCGCGATGGTGCCCTCGCCGCCTCCGGTCTGCTGGTGAGAACCATGGGAGGAGCGCCGGTGCGGCCCTATCAACCCGAAGGTGTCTGGGAAGCCGTGGCCATGAAGGAATCCAATACCAAAAACTACACCCAGGACACCGGCGATGGCCTCTACCGCCGCTCCATGTATACCCTCTGGAAACGCACCGCCCCGCCTGCCAGCATGGATATTCTCAATGCCCCCAGCCGCGAAACCTTCTGCACCCGGCGCGAGCGCACCAACACCCCGCTCCAGGCCTTCGTGACCATGAACGACCCGCAGTTTGTGGAAGCCGCCCGCCAGCTCGCCGCCCGCGCTATCACCGCCTCCACGGACCCACAGGCGAGGCTGGACTACCTCACCGCACGACTGCTCTCCCGCGCCTTCACGGAAAAGGAGCGGGCCGTTTCCCTGCGCACCCAGGCCCAGGCCCAGGCCGCCTATCAGGCCGATCCCACCGCCGCCACCGCCCTCATCAGCGTTGGCGATTCCAAGCCCGATCCCACCCTGCCCCCGGCTGACCTCGCCGCTTGGACCCTCACCGCCAGTCAGATCATGAACATGGATGAATCCCTCACCAAATAACCCTTTCACTTCTTTCCCGACATGATCCACCCCGCCAATCTTTCCGCCGTCGAAACGTGGAATAACACCGTCACCCGGCGCCAGTTTTTCCGCCGCAACGCCATGGGCCTCGGCACCGCCGCTCTGGCCTCCCTGCTCGGTCAGGGCCGCAGCCTGGGCGATGACCTGCCGCCCGGTGCCTTCTTCCCGGGCAAGGCCAAACGTGCCATTTACATCTCCCTCATCGGGGCCCCCTCCCAGCTCGACCTCTTCGACTACAAGCCCGATCTCAAAGCCGCCTTCAAGAAGGACCTCAAGGACTTCCTCGCCACCCAGGGCGAGCGCCTCACCGGCATGACCGCCGGCCAGGGAAGCTTTCCCGTGGCCCCTTCCGTCTTCAAGTTCAGCCAGCATGGCCAGGCCGGCACCTGGTTCAGCGAAACCCTGCCCTGGACCGCCAAAATGGCCGATGACATCTGCCTCATCCGCTCCATGAAAACGGACGCCATCAACCATGAGCCCGCCAACCAGCTCATGTATACCGGCAGCATGATCAGCGGCAAGCCCTCCATCGGCTCCTGGCTCTCCTGGGGACTCGGCTCCAGCAATCAGGACCTCCCCACCTTCGTCGTCCTTCACGCCACCCACTCCAATCCCGGCTCCAACGTGCAGGCCATCTCTGCCCGGCTCTGGGGAGCCGGCTTCCTGCCAGGAAAACACGCTGGCGTTTCCCTCCGTGCCAAAGGCGATCCCGTCCTCTTCCTCAAAGACGCTCCTGGCATCTCCCGGGAACTCCGCCGCAACATGCTCGACGGACTCTCCGCCCTGAACCAATCCACCTACGAACTGGTCGGCGATCCCGAAATCCAGACCCGCACCCAGCAATACGAAATGGCCTTCCGCATGCAGGCCAGCGTGCCGGACCTGACCGATCTCAGCAAGGAGACGGACGCCACCTTCGACCTCTACGGAGCCGACTCCAAAAACCGTGGCACCTTCGCCAACAGCGCCCTCATGGCCCGCCGCCTCGTTGAGCGCGGCGTGCGCTTTGTGCAGATCTTCCACCGCGGCTGGGACCAGCACGGCAATCTCCCCAACGACATCGCCCAACAATGCAAGGACGTCGACCAAGCCTGTTATGCCCTCGTGCAGGACCTTAAACAGCGCGGCATGCTCGACGACACCCTGGTCGTCTTCGGCGGCGAATTCGGCCGCACCGTCTACTCCCAGGGCGAACTTACCGAAACCACCTACGGTCGCGACCACCACCCCCGCTGCTTCAGCCTCTGGACGGCCGGCGGCGGCATCAAGCCCGGCCTCACCTACGGCGAAACCGACGAAATGGGTTATAACATTGTCAAAGACCCCGTCCACGTCCACGACTTCCACGCCACCCTCCTGCACCAGCTCGGCATCCACCACGACCGGCTCGGCTTCAAATACCAGGGCCTCGACCAACGCCTCACCGGAGTCGAACCCGCCAAAGTCGTCAAGGACATCCTCGCATAAGCCCCAACGGCCAGCGCCTTGGCTCCCAGCATTTTCTGCTGGCCAACCGGATAAAAACCAGCCTGTGAATTTGCCCTATCCATGCCGATGAAGCTGCTGATGTCCTTGACCCTGCTGGCGGCATGCGCCCATGCGGCGGTGCCGGAAGACCATGCTGCGAGGATGCATGCCGGATTGGAATTGTTCAAAACGGACATCGCTCCCGTGTTGAAGGAGAACTGTGTGGATTGCCATGGCGGGGCTAAAACCAAAGCGGATTTGGATTTGGCGACGCGGGAGGGGATGCTGCTGGGCGGTGCAGAGGGGACCGTGGTGGTGCCGTTTTCTTCTACCGGGAGCCGCTTGATGAAGCTGATCCGCCACGAGGAAAAACCCTCCATGCCGGAAAAGAAGCCGAAGCTCACGGAGGAGGTTATCGCCAAAATCGCCCGGTGGATCGACTTGGGTGCGCCCTATGATGCCGCCTTGGTCGCGGGCAAAGCAGCCCCGCGGGACCGCTCAAAAGTGAGTGATACCGACCGCCAGTGGTGGGCGTTTCAACCCCTGATGAAGGTGGTTCCGCCAGCGGGCTCTTCCCATCCCATTGATGCTTTCCTGCTCAAGGCGGCACAGGAAAAACACCTGACTTTCAACCCTCCTGCGGAGGCGCGGCGTCTGGTCAGACGCGCTTCATTGGATTTGACCGGCCTGCCCCCCTCACCAGAAATGGCCGCCTCCTTTTCGGCAGCGCCATCGCCGGAAGCATGGGGAAAATGCCTTGATGACCTGCTGGCTTCCCCCGCCTATGGGGAGCGCTGGGCCCGGCATTGGCTGGATGTCGCCCGCTTCGCGGAGAGCAGCGGTTTTGAGCACGACTACGACCGGCCCTTCGCCTTCCATTACCGGGATTTTGTGATCCGGGCGCTGAATACGGACATGCCCTTTGATCAATTCACGCGCTGGCAACTGGCAGGGGACGAGTTTGCTCCGGACAATCCTGAAGCGATGATGGCGACCGGCTTTCTCGGGGCCGGCGTCTTCCCTACCCAAATCACGGCCAACGAGGTGGAGCGCACCCGTTATGATGCGATGGACGACATGCTCAGCACCACCAGCAGCGCCTTTCTCGGCCTGACAGTTGGCTGCGCCCGCTGCCATGATCATAAATTCGATCCGATTCCGACTGCTGATTATTACCGGCTGCTCTCCACCTTCACCACCACAGTGCGGAGCAATGTCCGTCTGGTGCTGGATCCTGCCGGGCAGGCCAAGGCCGAAGCGGCCCATGCCGCAGCGCAGGCCAAACTGGCAGCTGATTTGCAGCAAGTGGAAGGCAGCCTGATCCCGGCATTCAAGTCATGGCGGCAGGCACCAACGGAAGACCTGCCGTCATGGACGGTGCTGGAGTTGGATCATATTTCCTCCTCGGGCGGTGCCAGCTTCCGCAAACTGGAAGATGGTTCATGGCTCGCAGAAGGCACCAACCCCGACGCCGACACCTACACGGTGACGGCGCAGACCAACCAAGCACAGCTGAGCGGGCTGAAACTGGATGCTCTAACTCATGATTCCCTGACCGCCCGGGGACCCGGACGGGCTGGCAATGGCAACTTCGCTCTGGGCAAGATCCACATCACCGCCGCGCCGGCTGCGGGCGGCGCGGCGGTGGAGGTAAAGATCGCTTCCGCCGAAGCCACGCACGAACAAAACAAGGATGGCCTGAGTGTGGCCAGCGCCTTGGACGAAAATGCCCAAACCGGCTGGGCGGTCGATGCTGGTGGGATTGGCAGGGATCAATCGGCCGCCTTCCGCTTCGCTGAGCCGCTGGGTTTTCCAGGAGGCACGCGTCTGACCGTGACCATGGAGTTCGCAGTGAACTCCAGGCACACCATCGCACGGCCAAAATTCTCGATCTGCTCCAATGGAGTGCCGGAATTGAAAGGTGCCGCGATCCCGGAAGCGCTGACAAAACTCATCCAGCGGAAGGATGCCCTCAATAAGAATGAGCAGGAGTCCCTGTTCCAATGGTGGAAGCAAAACCAGCCCGTTTGGAAAGCCGCGCAGGACAAAATGTTGGCGCATGAAAAGCAGAAGCCGGACGCTTCCCAAATGGTCATGGTCTGCGCCGAGGGTTATGATCCTATCGTGATGCACTCCCAGGGGCCGCCCTTTTTACCGGAGACCCATCTTCTGAAACGGGGTGATACCAACCAAAAACAGGAATTGGCCCGGCCGGGATTCCTCCAAGTGCTCAGCCGCACGCCGCAGGCGGACCCGTGGCAGTGGACCCCGCCCGCCGGGGCCAAATATTCCGGCCGGCGACGTTCCCTTGCGAACTGGATGACCGATGTGGAAAAGGGCGGCGGCGCGCTGATGGCGAGGGTCGCCGTGAACCGGCTCTGGCAGCACCACTTCGGCCGTGGCCTCGTCGCCACGCCCAACGATTTTGGCAAAACCGGTGCCCTGCCGACCAATCCGGCCCTGTTGGATTGGCTGGCGGGAGAACTCATCCGCCATGGCTGGCAACTGAAAGCCCTGCACCGGCTCATCATGACCAGTGCCGCCTACCAACAAAATACGGCCGCGGATCCCGCCAAAACCGCCGCTGACCCTGACAACAATCTTTTTCTGCGCCGCATCCCCCGCCGCCTTGAGGCAGAAGCGGTCCGGGACAGCACCCTGGCCGTAGCCGGGCTGCTTGATCCAACGATGTATGGCCCTGGCAATCTCGACGAAAACAGCCATCGCCGCAGTATTTACTTCACCGTCAAACGCAGCCAACTGGTGAACAGCATGGTGGTCTTCGATGCTCCGGAACCCCTCGTCAGCCAGGGCAGCCGTCCCACCACCACCGTAGCTCCCCAAGCCCTTTTGATGATGAACAGCCCGCAGGCCCGGACAGGGGCGCAGGCCTTTGCCCACCGCATCCTGCGTCTGGAAAAACCGGCTGATCCCGCAGCCCAGGTGGTCCGCGCCTATCAGTTGGCGCTGGGCCGGGAACCCCGCCCTGCAGAGCTGGCCGCCGCCACCGCCTTCATCGCCAGCGGCACCGCTTCCTATCAATCCACCGGACAACCCGATCCCCCGGCCCGGGCGCTGGCGGACTTTTGCCAGATGGTGTGCGCTCTCAACGAATTTGTTTATGCCGATTGATATGCCCTCCTCCTTCCATCATTCCACACGGCGTCATTTGCTCCAGCGGGCGGGTTCCGGCTTTGGCCTGCTGGCCCTCCAGTCCCTCATCGCACGCTCCGGGGCCAGCACTCCCATCCACGCGCCAGGCAAGAAACTTCCTCACTTTGCAGGCAAGGCAAAATCGGTGATCTGGCTTTTCATGAATGGAGGGCCCAGCCATGTGGATACCTGGGATTACAAACCCGAGCTGCAAAAGCGCCATGGCCAGCCCCTGCCTGGATTTGATGCCAAAACCGGTTTCTTTCCCGATGCGGTAGGACCGCTCATGGCCTCGCCGTTTCAATGGTCCCAGCAGGGCCAGAGCGGCACCTGGGTCAGTTCCCTCTTTCCCCACCTGAGCCGGCAGGTGGACCGCATGGCGTTCATCCATTCCATGCACACGGATTCCAACAACCACTCCCCAGCCCTGTTCATGATGAATACCGGCACGACGCGCATGGGCCACCCCAGCACCGGTGCCTGGGTGACTTACGGGCTGGGAGCCGCCAGTGAGGAACTGCCGGCTTTCATCGTCATGAGCGACCCCAAGGACCGCGGTCTGCCCAAGGGCAGTGCCAGCAACTGGACTGCGGGTTTTCTGCCCGGCGTTTTCCAGGGCACGTGGCTCAAGCCCAAAGGACATCCCATGGATAATCTGGCCCGTCCCGCTGACCTTGAGGAGCGCCGGCAGCGCGGACAACTCGACCTGCTGGCCACTCTCAATCATGAAGCTCTGACAGAATCCGCCGAGGACAGCGAACTCGCCGCCCGGATTGACAGCTTTGAGCTGGCCTACCGCATGCAAACCGCCGCCCCGGACGCGTTTGACCTGAAGCAGGAACCGGAAAGCGTGCGCAAAAGCTATGGCCTCGATCAGCCTCACTGCGCCCACATCGCCTCCCAGTGCCTGATGGCCCGCCGCCTCGTGGAACGCGGCACCCGCTTCGTCCAGATCTACAGCGGCGGCATGGATAACCAGCAGTCATGGGACTGCCATAATGATTTGGCAGGCAATCATACCGGATTTGCCAGGGAAACCGATCAGCCCTTTGCCGCGCTCCTGGAAGATCTCGCCCAGCGCGGCCTGCTTGACGAAACCCTCGTCGTCTGCGCCGGGGAATTTGGCCGCCTGCCCATCTCCCAAAAAGGCGACAAGCCGGGCCGCGATCACAATCCCCACGCCTTCACCGCCTGGCTGGCCGGCGGCGGCATCAAGGGCGGCACCCACTACGGCGCGACCGATGACATCGGCCACAAAGCCCTTGTCGATAAAGTCAGCGTGCGGGACTTCCATGCCACCATCCTGCACGCCCTCGGACTGGACCACGAGCGGCTCACCTTCGCCTTCCAGGGCCTCGACCAACGCCTCACCGGGGTGGAACCCGCCCGGGTTATTAAGGACATCCTCGCCTGAACCCCAACTCTGGCCCAGTCCCTGGTGGTGTGCGGTTATTCCACGCAACACGAAATCCACGCCATGAACTCCACCAGCGCCACTTCCTCCTTTGATAAGCTGCACCTGCCCGCCACCTTCAGCACTCTGGCCAGCACCGCCTATTTCATCTGCCTCCGCCTCTTTTAAAGAAAGTCTGGCCTACTCTTCCTTGGCCTTTTCTTTTTCCTTCCAGGTGGACTGGACATAGACTTCGCGGAGGAGCTTGAAGTCGATCCTGGTAGGGCTGTCGGTCATGAGGTCGGCGCCTTTGTTGTTTTTGGGGAAGGCGATGACTTCGCGGATGCTGTCCTCGCCACTGACGAGCATGGCGATGCGGTCGAGGCCGAGGGCGAGGCCGCCGTGGGGCGGGGCTCCGAAGCGGAAGGCGTCGAGGAGGTGGCTGAATTTTTCCTGCTGTTCTTCAGGGCTGATGCCGAGGACGCTGAACATTTTGGCCTGGAGGTCTTTTTCGTGGATCCGGATGGAACCACCGCCGAGTTCGTAACCGTTCAGGACGACATCGTAGGCGACGGCGCGGACCTTGGCGTAGTCGCCCGCTTCGAGGTGGGGAAGGTCTTCCGCTTTCGGGCGGGTGAAGGGGTGGTGGACGGCGACCCAGGCGTTGTCTTCCGGGCTAAAGGCAAGGAGGGGGAAATCGGTGACCCAGAGGAAGTTGTAAGCGGTGCTGCCTTTGTTGATTTCCATCATCCCAGCAACATCAAGGCGGGTGCGGCCAAGGACGGTGCTGACCATTTCCCAGGCTCCGGCGACAAAGAAGACGATATCGCCTTCTTCAATAGCTAGCGTTTTGATGATGTCGGCTTTTTCGGGGTCGGTGAAGAACTTCCAAAGAGGTGATTTGTATTCGCCGCCCTCACACTTGATGAAGGCCAACGTTTTGACCGGAAGACCGGCCTGGATAGCGAGTTCGTTGAGGCGGTTCATCTGGCCGGTGGTGATGCCGGCGAAGCCTTTGGCGTTGATGGCGCGGACCACGCCACCCCCGTCGAGAACGCTGCGGAAGATTTTGAATTCCGTGTTCGCGAAGACTCCAGCAAGATCAATGATTTTCATGCCAAAGCGGGTGTCCGGCTTGTCGCTGCCATATTCATCCATCGCCTGCTGCCAGGTCATGCGGGGGAAAGGGCGCGGGATCTCAAGGTCGGGGCCGGCCTTGAACATGCGGGCGAGGAGGCCTTCGATGAGCGGATAAATGTCCTCTTCACCGATGAAGGAGGCTTCGATATCGATCTGGGTGAACTCCGGTTGGCGGTCGGCGCGCAGGTCCTCGTCGCGGAAGCAGCGGGCGATTTGGAAATACTTTTCCAAGCCGGCGACCTGGAGCATTTGTTTATACTGCTGGGGGGCTTGAGGCAGGGCGTAGAAGCGCCCGGGGCTGAGGCGGGAGGGGACGAGGAAGTCGCGTGCGCCTTCCGGGGTAGGGTTGGAGAGGATGGGGGTTTCGACTTCGATGAAGCCGGTCTCGTCGAGGAAGTTCCGGGCCGCCGTGGTGATCTTGTGGCGCAGGCGGATGTTGCGGGTCATCCGGGGACGGCGCAGGTCGAGGTAGCGGTATTTCAGACGCAGGTCCTCGTTGGAGATTTCCTTGTCGATCTGGAAGGGCAGGACGTCAGCCTTGTTCAGGATGGTGAGTTCAGCGGCGATGAGTTCGATTTCGCCAGTGTCGACCTTGGCGTTTTCCGTGCCGGGCAGGCGGGGATCGACGCGGCCGGTGACCATGATGACGTCTTCGTCGCGCAGCTTGTGGCTGGCCTCGGCGGCATCGGCATTTTCGCCGGGGCGGAAGACAATTTGCGTGATCCCTTCACGGTCGCGCAGGTCCACGAAAATCACGCCATGGTGGTCGCGCACGCTATTGACCCAGCCGGCGAGGGTCACGGTCTGACCGGAGTGGGCGGGACGGAGTTCGTAACAGTGGTGCGTGCGATACATGATGATGGAATGGAAGGTAAACCGGAAAGGGGAAAATTAGCGGGCTCGCAGACTGCCCTGGATTCCGGGGGCGGCAAGCGATGGTTTTTCCCGGTGCGCGACGGCTTACGGACATCAGCTTTCCTTTGCCACCACAGGAGGATTCGCTGGAGAAAACCACCAGAGCGCCGCCGCCAAGGCCGCGTGCAAATTACTTGGCGCGTGCAAATTACCGGGTAAATCGCGTGCAAATTACGCCGGCAGTCCGCCGCGTCCGCCGCGATGGCCTGCAACACCCGTTCGACGGCGATGTCCTGATAGTAGCGTGGCAGAAAGTAGCCGCCCCGGTCCTCAAACGGGATGGCGGCGAAGCGGTCCCGCCACGCATTCGCCTCCGCGAAGGTGCTGGCCCAGAGCGCTTCCGGCGTCGGATAGGCGGGAGTCCCGCCCTCCTTGCCCGTCTCCATGTCGATGCCGTAAATCCCCTGCCCATTGGTGGAAAATCCATAACGGATGGCCAGCTTGCCCGCATCGTTCTTCGCCTGCGCCACGCCTTCCGTCACCGCTTCACCCCACGCCTTCGCCTCCACCACCGCCAGCTTGGTATTCCGGTATTCCAGCACGTAGTCCGCTGTCAGGGCCTTGTCGCGTTTTCCGTATCCTTTGATCCGTCCCAAGGTGATCGGGGCTGCCTTCCACGGTGCCCCAGCCCGCCGCTTTCAAGGCGGGGGCGATGTGCACGGCGCGGGTTTCGGCTTCGTTCATGGCAGCTGTAAAGTTACACTACTAAGCAGGGCAAACAGCGGCTCGTTGATGTAGAAGTTCGTCTTCCCCATGCGCTGCTTCCTCACCAGCCCGGCGGCGGTAAGCTGCTCAAGGTATTTGGAAGCCGTCGGGCGCGATACCCCCAGCTCGTGCACGATGAATTCGATCTTCGTATAAGGGTAACGGAAGAGGTTGTTCAGAAGGTCCTGGCTGTAGAGCTTGGGCAGGCGTTCCCGCATTTCATGTTTCGTCTTCAGCATCAGTTCGCGGAAGGCCTTCACCAGGGTGATGGCGCTGCGGGAGGTCAGGGCCACCCCGCGCAGCAGATAGAGGCACCAGTCCTCCCAGCGGTCCTCGTCGCGCACCGTTTGCAGCAGCCGGTAGTAGTCCGGCTTCGTCGTGGTGATATAGCGGCTCAGGTAAAGCACCGGCAGATCCAGCAGCCCTTCGCGCTGGAGCATCAGCAGATTCAGGATGCGCCCCGTGCGGCCATTTCCGTCATAGAACGGGTGGATGCTCTCGAACTGATGATGCACAATGGCCATGCGCAGCAGTGGATCCAGACCGTCATCCGCATGGATGAAGTCAATGAGATTTCCCATCAGCCTCTCCACCTCCACGGCGTCCTGCGGCGGCTCATAGATCGTCCGGCCGGTGGCTTCGTTCTTCAAAATGGTGCCCGGCAGCTTCCGCAGGCCGGCCCGGTTCTGCTCCAGTTCCCCCTGCACAGCCAGCACCGTCTCCAGCCGGATCAGGCCCGACGCCCGCACCGCCTCATACCCCACGCGCAGGGCGGACACATAGTGCCGCACCTCTTTCGCCGCCGGGGAGACCGCCGCGTCCGGCTGCGACGCGTAAAGTTCATCATGCGTCGTGATAATGTTCTCGATCTCCGAACTGTCCTTCGCCTCCTGGATGCACAGGGTATCCAGAAGAATGCCTTCATTCGGCAGCGAGTCACACAGCCCTTTCAGCTCCGCCAGATGCCGGTGCGCCGCCGTCAACGCCGCCCATACTTCGCGGGTTTCCAGCGGAGCGATGTCGGGTAATGGCAATAATGGCAGCTTGCTCATATAAAGGAAAGTGGCCTTTCCTTATCGCGTCCGGCACCTCATGTAAAGAAAAACGGGCTTTTTTTACATGATTACTCAAGCCGTTTGGTAACCAGGTGGGGTTCATTTCTTGAAAAAACGTTCTAAGTTGTCGCGGATGTAGCGGTTGAGCGGGTCTTGCGGGTCGAGGTCGATCGCAGAATCAATCGCCTTCCGTGCCTCGGCTCGTAGGTCAGGGTTCCGGCCATTGGATGGAGGCGCGGACGGGAAAATGATCGGAGGGAAAGGTCCCTTCTTTTTGGAAGCGCATGATTTCGGCGGAGAGGAGTTTGGCCGTTTTGGGCACAAAGATGTAGTCGATTTTCGATTCGCCTCCATGGCCGGTGAAGTTGTGGAAGGTGCCGGATTCTGCTGCCGGAGTGTCCCTGTGGAGCTGCCGCCAGGTGTCCACGGGATGCAGCGCATGATTTTTCACCAACAGAATGGCAGGGTTGGTTTCGCCGGCATTGAAATCGCCGGCGAGGACAAAAGGCTGGGCGGGCGGCCGGCTTTCCATGAATTTCAAAACCTGCTGCATGCCTTTTTCGCGGGATTCCTGGGATTGGTGGTCGAGGTGGAGATTGCAAAAGTGGAAGATCCGTCCGGTGGTCTTGTCCTGGAGTTGCGCCCAGGTGCAGATGCGGGTGATACGGTTTCCCCAGCTCATGGAGTTGGGGACCTGCGGCGTTTCGGACAGCCAAAAGGTGCCGGAATCCCTGACTGTATAACGTTCCTGCCGGATCCAGATAGCAGAGTATTCGCCCTTGGTTTTCCCATCCTCGCGGCCAACGCCAATTTCCTGATAACCGGGAATGCGCTCCCGGAGATCGTCGAGCATGGGGCGCAGGGCTTCCTGATAGCCGATGAGATCGGGGTGGTCTGCCTTGATGAGCCCTGCGGCCAGCTCGCGGCGGACGGTCCAGGATTTTTGGTTCTTGTCCCCGGAGTTTTGATAGCGCAGATTGAAGGTGAGGATGCGGGTCTCCGGCTCTGCTGCGGGAGCAGCAGGGGAAAACAGCACGGTCAGGAGAGAGAGGGCAAGGAGACGGAACACAGGCTATAAACGGGGGAGCCGGACCGCTTTTGTCTTCTACCGGGAAAGCGGAAAAATGCTGCCGCCGCCAGCTCAGCCCGCGTGACCCAGCCACCAGAAGGCCAGCGGGACGGTGACGAGGGAAGCGAGATGGCTCACCAGGGTAGCTGAGGCCGCAAAGGCGGGATCTCCCCCGTAAAGCCGCGCCATCATGGGGGAGACGGCAGAGGTAGGCATCAGGGCGACGATAGTGGCGAGGAGTTCCAGATCCGGCGGCAACGGAAGGGCGCGGATGAGGAGGATGTAAATAAATGGAAGGCCGATCAGCCGCAGCAGGGTGAAGAAGATCAAGTCGCGGGTCTGGTGGCGCTGGAAGGAGCCCTGCAGGCTGGCCCCGATGATCACCAGCACCAGGGGCACGGCGATGGAGCCGGCGTCCCGGCAGGCCCCCACCAAGGGACCAGGCAGGTAGTGCCCGGTGCCGGACCAGGCAATGGCAACGGCGGCGAACATGCTAAGAATCGCCGGGGACAGCAGGTGTTTGACGGTAGTGCGCCAACCCGCGCCGCCCCCCAGAGTGAGCACCCCCAGCGTCCAGAAGCCGATGGTGCTGCCCAGATTGAAGACGAAGAAATCAGCCAGAGCGCTCCCCGGCAGGCCGGGGCTGTTTTGAATGATGAAAATTGGCAGGTAAACGAAATTATTAATGGTGCAGCAATGCACAAAAGTGCGCCGGTGCGCCGGATCCTGACGCTGCAGGGCGAACCTTAAAAGCAGGCCGCACCCCATGCCGGCAGCCATCAGGCCAAAGGCCAGGGCGGGCATGATCCAGAGCTGCCGCACCCGTCCCGGATCAAATCCTGTGAGGATGCTATGAAAAATCAGGAGCGGATAGAACAGCTCCGTGCAGATGCGCCCCCATTTCCCCAGATCCTCCGTCCCGGCATAGCCGCGCCGCCGAATGAACCAGCCGAGGGCGAACAGGCCGAAGAGTTCCGCGATGGAGGAGAAGATGATGGCGGCGGAGGGCAATGGGGGGGAGGGGGAGGAGGAGTTACGGGCCACGGATGGCACGGATTTAACGGATGGGCACGGATGTTATGAAAAGGAGTGGGGAGCTGGGGTTTTATTTTTTGCTTATATTATCTGTGTCATCCGTTTGATCCGTGCCATCCGTGGCCCGTGCGGCTTTATTGGTTACTGGTTATTAGTTATTGGCTGCCGGATTTCGGCTGGAGGATGAAATATTAAGAGGAGGCCTTTTTCTTTTTGTGGGCGGCTTTTTTGGCGGCGGCGGCGGCTTCGGCATTGGCTTCGTCGATGGCTTCCTGACGTTTCTTGATGAGGCGGCGCAGCTTGGGCCAGTATTCCTTGCCCACGATGTAGCCGCAGCAGCTTTTTGTGCCGCAGCGGCAGGGATGATCGTCCCAGGTCTCCAGGTCAAAGCCGTAGTTGAATCCGATTTCGGTGCCTTCCGGGATGTTTTTGGTAGCGACCAGCCAGATCACCCCACGGATGATCCGGGCCTCACAATTCGGCTCGCAGGTGTGGTTGATGAGCCGGCAGTCATTCCAGGGGACATTGCCATCAATGTCGTATTTCTTGTTCAGAATAAAAATGTAGACAGCACCTTCGCCGGTGAGGGCGGCTTCCTCCAACTGGGCGGTGCCGCGGCGGGTGGATTCCGCTTTGGTTATTTTGTGGCCCTTGTAATCCAGGATGCGGGCCCCCCTGGGGATGTCCCGTGCGGCAAAGACGCCGAGATTATGAACAGACGATTGGCGGACGATATACCAGGGTTCAACAGGAGCAGCGGGCATGGAGGGCGTTTTTCAGGCGGGGGGATGGAAAGTGTTCACGGGGCCAGGCTTGATTTATGCAGGCGTGGTGCCAGGGTGAGTGGAGCACAGCCTGTTCCGTTTTCAACATCACCCCTCCTGCACCATGAATGATTTTTCCTCAACTCCCGATTCCCCGCCTCTGGTGGATTCAACAGTGGTGGACGCGGTCCATGATCTCAAAGCAGCGGCGGAAGCCAAGGCCCGGGAATTCGGCCAGAACGCCGGCGAAAAGCTCGCAGACCTCAAGGAAACCGCCAGCCGTCTCCTCGGGGATTCCTCCGGCAAATGGAAGGAACTGGGCGATCACGCGATGGCTTATGTCAAAGAAAATCCCGGCAAGTCAGTGTTGGCTGGACTTGGGGCCGGCTTTTTGATTGGTCTGCTGTTCCGCGAGAAATAATCCCCCTGCCCCGCTTCCCTGCCATGTCTGCCGAATCACCGCTGAATCTTCCTGAATCGACTCCCAACTTCGTCGTGCTGCCTCCTGCCGGGAGTGTGCCGGGGGAATCGAAGGCACCGCACCCGCGTCCGCTCCACCCTTCCCTGGAATCCCTCGCCCGGAATCCAATCGTCCTGGCAGGCGGGGCCGTCCTGGCGGGGGTCGTGCTTTCGCGGCTGCTGGCCACGCCTTCTGCGAGAAAAATCGCCCGGGAGCTGGCGGAGGAAGCCTTCAAACACCTGAAACCCACTGCCTCGGGGGCGGCTGGCATGGCTGGCACCGCAGTTGCCGGGACCCTGCTGGAGAAAGGGATAGAAAAATATGGCCCGCAAATCGCTGATTTCGGGAAAAAAATGCTTGCAGATCTCCTGCGTAAAAAAGAATAACCCCGCCTTGCTCTGGACCCATCCTTCGCCTAAACCGCGACTGTTTTTCCACCACCACCCTTTATCCCATAGGAATCCCCCTGCATGAGCGAGGCTACTGAAGCAAACCCGGACACCGTGGCGACCCTGCCCCACGTTGACGAATATCTCAAAATCGGTCAGGAATATGATTGTTCCGACATGCACCTGGCCACCGCCTCGCCCCCCCTGTGGCGGCGCTATGGCCAGCTCCAGCAGATCTGGTCCAACGCGGAGAAGCTCACCGCCGCCGATGCCAAGCGCCTCGTGGAGGGTTTCCTCGCCCCCAAGGAAATGGCCCGGCTCCAGGAGCGGGGTGACGTGGACTTTGCTTATGCCACGCCGTTTGGCCGCTTCCGTGCCTCGGTGGTGAGCCAGCGCCTCGGCTACGACATGGCTTTCCGGATCATCAATACCTCCGTGCGGACCATGGATGAATTGAAGCTGCCCAAAAGCCTGATCCCCCTCACCCAATATCACAACGGCCTCGTGCTCGTTACGGGAGCGGTGGGTTCCGGAAAATCCACTACCCTGGCCGCCCTTGTCGATGCCATCAATGTGGAGCGGAATGACCATATCATTACCCTCGAAGACCCGATTGAATATGTCTTCGAGTCCAAAGGATGCCACGTCAACCAGCGCGAAGTGCACAGCCACACGGACTCCTTCGCGGCGGCGCTGCGCGGGGCGCTCCGTCAGGATCCTGACGTCATCATGGTCGGGGAAATGCGCGACCTTGAAACCATCTCCCTCGCCATTACCGCTTCGGAAACGGGTCACCTGGTGCTGGGCACCCTGCACACCGGTTCCGCTCCCCGGACGCTGGACCGTGTGCTTGATGTGTTCCCCACCGACCAGCGGGATCAGATCCGCATCATGGTGAGTGAATCCCTGCGCGGCATCATTTCCCAGCAGTTGGTGCCCCGGAAGGACGGCAACGGCCGCGCCCTCGCCATCGAGCTGCTGGTGAATACCCCCGCCGTCGCCAACTGTATCCGCGAAGGCAAAACCTTCATGCTGCCGGGCATCATGCAGACCGGCCGTTCTGTCGGCATGGTCACCATGGATGACGCGCTGAAAAACCTCTACGACCGGGACGTTATCACCGCAGAAGACTGTCTCTTCCGCGCCATCGACCAGGACCAGATGCGCAAGGATCTCAAAATGTAACCCCCTCCTGGTGCCGGGCCCGCCTGGTGCCATTCCTTTTTCCAACTTTTTCCCTCCCAGACTGCTATGGCTGCTGTCATTGACCAACTCTTCCACCATCTTATCGAACTCGGCGGTTCCGACCTTCACATCGCCGAGGGCCAGCCGGCCAAAGTGCGCGTGCACGGCGGCGTGCGCGCCATTTCCGAGGAAATCCTCACCCGTGAAGTCATGGAAACCATGCTCACCGGCATCTGCGAACCCCGCGCTTGGGAAAAATTCATTGCCCGCGGCGACCTCGACTTTGCCTATGAAATGGATGAGGACTCACGCTTCCGCTGCAACTACTACAAGCAGCAAAATGGCTATGGTGCCGTCTTCCGTCTGATTCCGACCAAGATCAAAACCCTTGAGGATCTCGGCATCCCTGAGGTCGTGAAGCGCTTCGGCGAAATGCGCAGCGGGTTGGTGCTCGTGACCGGGCCAACCGGATCCGGCAAGTCCACCACGCTCGCCGCGCTGATCGACTACATCAACGTCAACTTCTCCCGCCACATTATCACGGTCGAGGAACCCATCGAATTCGTCCACCGCAACAAGAAGAGCATTATCACCCAACGGGAAGTGCCGATCCAGACGCCCACGTTCTCCGATGGTCTGCGCGCCTCCCTCCGTGAGGATGCGGACATCGTGCTGGTGGGGGAAATGCGCGACCTGGAAACCATCTCCCTCGCCCTCACAGCAGCGGAAACCGGCCTGCTTGTCTTCGGCACCCTGCACACCAACAACGCCCGCAAGACGGTTGACCGTCTGGTCGACGTGTTCCCCTCTGACCAGCAATCCCAGGTGCGCACCATGCTCGCCGCCTCCCTGCGCGGCGTCGTAGCCCAGTTGCTCATGAAAACTGCAGATGGCAACGGCCGTGTGGCGGTAAATGAAATCCTCGTCGCCACCCCGGCGGTGGCCGCCATCATTCGTGAAGGGGCCACCCAGAAGCTATCCGACGTGATCACCGGTGGTGCCGCCTACGGCATGCAGTTCATGGACAATGCCATCTGGGAAAACCTGAAGATTGAAAAGGTCACCCCGATGGAGGCCTACATGAAAGCCATCGACAAGACCCGCTTCAAGAAATACCTCACCAAGGAAACCTCCGACCACATGGCGTAAGGCATAAAGCCAGGGTGCCGCCCCGCACTACCGCAATTCACAAAACCCCAAAGCCCCACACCGCTTTGGGGTTTTTTGTGGGAAAGTCGCCCGGACAGCATGCCCCGATTGCGTAAGCCAGAGCGCTTGTGCTCCGGCCTTGGCGGGCGATGGCGTGGTGATGTTCTACCTGCCGAAATTTCGCTCCTGCAGCCTTGTCCTGTTCCTGCTGGCGTTTCCTGGCCACAGCCCAGCGGCTCCATTTCCCGGGAAGCCGAGCATTCTGCTGGTCCTCGCCGACGACCTTGGTTATGGTGATTTAGGCTGCTACGGCCAACAGAAAATCAAAACCCCACACCTCGACCGCATGGCCACCGGAGGCCTGCGCTTTACGCAATTCTACGCCGGCAGCACGGTTTGCGCTCCATCGCGCTCCGTGCTCATGACAGGCCAGCACACCGGCCACACCACCGTCCGCGGCAACGCCGCCAAGAACAACCCCGCCGCCCAGACCCTCACGGCAGAAGAACCCACTCTGCCCTCGATTCTCCAAGCCGCCGGCTACCGCACGGGTCTCATCGGAAAATGGGGCCTGGGAGACGCAGTGGACGGCCCCGGCCATCCCCTGGAAAAAGGGTTCAATTCCTTCTTCGGCTACTTGGACCAGACCCACGCCCACAATCACTATCCGGACTTTCTCTGGCGCGGCCGCATCCGCCAGCCTCTGAAAAACGACCTCACCCCTATCGGCACGGAAGGCAGTGGCTACTCCACGAACCGCCTCGAATTCGCCGACGATCTTTTTACTGATGAAGCCGTGAAATTCATCCAGCAGGAACCTGGGCGCCCCTTCTTCCTCTGCCTCTCCCTTGTCAGCCCCCACGCCAACAATGAACGCAACCGGGCTTTGAAGGACGGCATGGAAGTCCCGGATTACGGTGCCTACGCCTCAGAACCCTGGACCCAGCCTAACAAAGGCCAGGCCGCCAGCATTTCGCGCGTCGACCGCTGCGTCGGCCGCCTCCGCGAGACCCTCGCCACCGCCGGCTTGGAGCATAACACCCTGATCCTTTTCACCAGTGACAACGGCCCCCATGCCGAGGGCGGCAATGAACCGGCGTTTTTCCAATCCTCCGGACCCTTCCGGGGCATCAAACGCTCCCTCACCGAGGGCGGCATCCGGGTGCCCTTCATCGCCTGCCTCCCTGGCGTCATCCCTCCCGGCACCAGCGGCCACGCTGCTTACTTCGGTGATCTCATGGCCACCGCCGCCGAACTGGCTGCCCAGCCCCTGCCGCCGGAGCGGGATAGCCTCAGCCTGGTGCCCCTGCTCAGTGGTCAGGGCGAGGTCAAAAAGCACGAATTTCTCTACTGGGAATTCCACGAAGGCGGCACCAGCCAAGCCCTCCTCCTCGATGGACGCTGGAAAGCCCTCCGCCTGCAGCGTCAGGATGCTCCCTTGGAAATTTACGACCTAAGCACCGACCCCACCGAGTCGAGAAACCTCGCTTCAACCCTGCCGGAAATCGTTGACCGGGCCGAAACGACCCTGGAATCGGCCCGCCGTCCCAATCCACACTGGCCATTACGCGATGGGGCACCCGCAAAACGATAGAGCCTGCGGCCAGGCAGGCATTCTCTCACGGGCAATCAATCAAAAGAACAGTTTGATTTTTTTCGAAGCAGTATTATAATTTTCATAATTACAATACTCAATAATGACTCAACGCCGCCATACGCCTCTCCCAGCCATCCCTGCTCCATCAAAAAACGGGAGCGCGACGAGTAAAAGCAGTGGCAACGTCGCCCAGAGCTTCCTGCCGGAGCGCTGCGGACTCCCAGTCACCCGCCTGCGGGAGTCACTGCGCCGCAGTCCTCACGTTTCCTGACTACCCGCCAGGAAACCAACTTATCGGACCACATTGCTGACGCGGACTTCATCCAGATCCCCGTCAAAATTCCCCAGCGTAAAGATCCAGGCATTGGTCCGATTGCCGGAAAATGCTGCGGCATTGGCGGTTCCTACCAGGTTGCCATCCAGGCGGCATTGAATCGAGCCACTGCTGGAGAGGGTCAGTTTCAACAAATGCCAGGTATTCAGAGTGCAGGCCGGTGACCATGCCGCACTGTTGGCCGCGATCACATTCCCCGCCGCTGCCAAGGGAGCCGCCGGGCTGTTCCATTTGCCATCGCGCAGTTCCAGGGAGTTATCCCACTCCTGACGGAGGGAAACCACCGGGCCATTGCTCACCCCATAGGCTTTCCACGCCCGGGGATAAATCCGGGCCTCGATCGTCAGATCCGGCCTGACACTGCCTGGCATGATCAGGGAATCGGGAATCGCCACGCTCAAGGTCTGCCCGAAAGCCGTAAACCGGGCCGTGCCCCCGGCCGGATAGGCCATCCAGCCCCGGTTGTCCGTGGCTTTGGTTACCGCGCCAGCCGCCGTGAGGTGGAAGCCCCGGCTGCTGCTGTCCTGCCAATTCCCGTCAAAGTGATAGAGCGCCAGGGTATTGCTGTCACTCTCCCAGGGATAATCACCACTCACGACCTTGGTGGCAAAGGACGTTGCAGCGGCGACCCGCCGCCCATCCGGCAACGCAGCCTCCACCTCAATCCATTGCAATCCAACACTGGCAGGCGTGAAGGTCCACTCCGTCCCGCTATAGGCGGGAGGAACATCGCCGGACTCCCAGACAATTCTGGCCTGGGAAAGATCCACGCCTGGAGCGGACAGCACCGCCGTTACCGGCGTGCCCACGGTGACATCCCCCGGTGGAATGATAATGGTAGCAGGACTGCTCTGCCACGCCTGGGTGGCGCCCGGGGTGCCGGCCGCGACCATGGCCAGGCTGACCAGACTGCGGGTGGCATCCACCGTCACCGCCTCCGTGCTGGTGTTGAAGGTATCCGTCCAACGGTCGTAAAAAGCATAAGGCGCGGTATCCGCACTGTCCCTGGGAAAAGTCAGGGAAGCAGGCTCGGTGCCATACAGATTCAGCCACGGGATACCGGTTTGCAGATTGCCCTGGGGAATGCCGGAAGGTGGCAAATCGCGCCGGTCATTTTTGGCATACTGGTTCACGATCTCATGCTGACGCCGTTGGCCGATGCCGGTGATATAGCAGATATTGACCGGATTGCCGCCGGCTTCGTAGTTCAGGTTGGTCATGATCCCGGCGAGGTAGCCGGGCTTGTCCAGCAGCGCCCGGGCGGCGCTGATATCAAAAGCGCGTTCCTAGGAAAAATACCAGCCGGCTGAGCGGGTGCGCTTGGAAGCGGAATCAAAGCCCGTGCCGTAGGCGCTGTTGAGGCTATTTGTCAGGGCATAATCACCGGCGCCTTGGACCTCATTGCGGCACTTGGTCAGGTAGGCCGCATCCGTCTCCCCAGCCGTGCGCCGCCCGCTGCTGACGGCAAAGGCGTAGCTGCGCGTCGCACATCCATAGGCCTCAAACAGCCGCCACCAGGTCCACCGGCGGGTGTTCCGGTCGGAAGGATCATACCAGGTGCGCAGCAGGCTGTGGGCGTTGGCATCCCCTGTCGCCAAGAAAATCGCACAGGCCGCCCAGGCCAGCTCATCATCGTGCATGAAGACGTCGCCATAATGGGTTATTTTTTGATAGCATCCATCCTTGCCGTAGGTGGCGATGGCGTTCAGCAGGAACTGCCAGCCCAGATTTGCCTTCTGCAGATAGCTGGCTGCCAGCGCCGGATAGAGGTTTTGGAAAGTTGGGGAAGATGCCAGCTCCGCCAGCGCAGCCGTGGCCGCCGCCGTGGCCGAGGTGTTTTTCGGATAGACAATTTGCGGATCCCCCTGGTCCGGGAGCACGTTGTCCTCATATTTGCGTTCCTTGGGATAGACGAGGAAATAAAAGCCTCCATCGGCGTCCTGCATTTTTGACAGAAAAGCCGCCTCGTGCATGGCCTCCTGCAGCACATCGCTGATCCCATCGCCACTCTCCGGCAGGCCCAGATTATCCAGAGCCGCCACGCCCGGCATGGAATCCACGGCAAACGTCAGGTAATGCAGCATCTGGGCGCTGTTGATGGTATATTTGCTGTAGTCCCCGGCATCATAGTGGCCGCCGGAGACGTCGATATGGCTGGCATTGATGAAGGGAAACAACTGATCCGCCTCAGTCGCCAGACGGGGGGCGGTGTGACGGGGATTCAGATTGTAGTTGCCGTTGACCGAAGCAATATTCTGCCAGGCTTTTACAAAGGAGGCTGAGGGCACCGGCACCTGGGCTGGGGCCAGATGGCTGGCGGCGTGGGAATGACGGGAGAAGGGCAACCCCACGGGAGCCCCGGAGCGCTGCTGGTAAATGCCCAGCGCATAGGCCCGGGTGAAATTCATCGCCATGCCATCGGCGATCAAAAACGGCAGGGAAGCCCCCAGCCCGGGCACTTGCAGCCGGTATTCCCCTGGAGTTTGCCAAGCACTGAAATCCGCCTGGAGCACTTCCTGATACGGCAGGGGAGCCATGGTGAATCCTGCGTCAGCCCGCCGGGTCAGCGGGCCGCTGAAAACCGTGTTTCCCGATCCCGTTTCCACCAGGCTGAACCCCAAGGCTGGATTCAGCGGCAGTTCCCCCAGGCTGCCCAGATTATAACCGATCATCACCTGCTTCGGCAGAGTGGTGGTGTAACCTTCCTGATTCACGTGGATCGCATGGCTCAGCCGCAGCGGACTGGCCGTGATGGCGAAGGAAAAACCAGCTGGCCAAAGGGCGGCCCCTGGATTGGTCACAACGACCACCGCCCCTTCCGGCACCGGAGCCGCAAGACGCAGAAAAAGCCGGCTCTCCACCCGCAGATCCCGCACCTGCGGAGGCACGGACACGGCCCGGCGTCGGAAGCCTGATCTGGTGACGGCAACGGCCTGGCCGTCCACCGTAACATTAAACTCCGTCAGAGGCGGGCTGGTGAAAACTCCCCCGGTCACATCAAAATTTCAACTGTCCACCGTCCCTCCCGGAGGCATGCCATTGATCCGCAGCAGTTCCAAAGTCCCGGAATCCAGGACACGCAGGCAATGCTCCCCCACCTGAGGCAAAGTTAGGGAGGTTCCATCCAACGCAGCCTGATCGGCCAACATCCGGGAGGGAAGGAGAGACAACAAAACGGCCGCCGCGCGGTTCACGCTGACCCAAGTCCGGAATTTCAACAGATTCATTCCCTGCCCATTCATCCGTATGGCCCGCCAGTTCAAGTTCTTCCTGAGTCGCAAAACGGAAAAAAATCCCATTCATGCATTTTTATCAAAATTGCCGCCAGGCGTGATGGAAGACTTTTTGCGGCATGCTCCTGTTCAAAGACCCAGCTCTGTTCCTGCAATTCCCTTGACTGTTTTTATCAACTCCTGAAAATTCCCGGCCATAGGGTAGTAAAAAAACCAAACCGGAAAGGAATTTATCGTTATGAGCAGAAATCAGCAACCCTATATCTGATTAGGCAGCCGGGACGGTGCAATGCTGACTTCGATACTTTTTGACGTGGGAGTGCCACTGAAGTCCGCCGCTGATCCGAGAGGAACGAGCACATTCGCTTCCGGATAATAGGCGGCGCAATTGCCGGAAGGCATTTCATAGGGGATGGCCTGGAATCCCTCCGCGTGGCGGATGCCGTCGGACCAGTAACTGGTCAGATCCACCTGCTGGAGCGGCCGCAGGCCCAGTTTTTTCAGGTCGGCCGGATTCATGAAAATGATCCGGCGGCCATGACTGATGCCCCGGTAGCGGTCGTTCATCCCGTAGATGGTGGTATTAAATTGATCGTGACTGCGGAAAGTCTGGAGCACGAAGCGTCCGGGAGCCGCCTTGAAGGCGCTGACGGGGACGGTGTGGAATCCAGCCTTGCCCGAATCCGTGTCCCAGACCCGGCGGCTGGCATCGTTGGGCAGGCGGAAGCCTCCCGGGGCGAGCACGCGCTCATTGAAATGGTCGAAATGCGGGACCACCCGGGAAATGGAGTCGCGGATTTTATCGTAATCCGCCGCATAGGCATCCCACGGCACGGTCGTTTTCTGCGCCAAGGCCACTGCCGCCAGTCCGCAGACAATGGCGGTCTCGCTCAGGAGGTTTGGCGAGGCCGGTTTTAAACTGCCCCGGGAGGCGTGCACCATGCTCATGCTGTCCTCCACAGTGACAAACTGCGGCACGCCGTCGCGCAGGTCTTCCTCACTGCGGCCAAGGCAGGGCAGGATGAGCGCGGTGCGGCCGGTCACGAGGTGGGAGCGGTTGAGCTTGGTGGCAATATGAAGGGTCAGGGCGCAGTTCGACAGCGCTTGGGCGGTGTATTCTGTATCCGGCGCTGCCTGCAAAAAATTACCGCCCAGCGCCGCAAAGATTCCCACCTTCCCATCATGCATGGCCCGGATGGAAGCGACAGTGTCGTAGCCATGATGCCGGGGCGCGGGGAAGGAAAATTCCTGCTCCAGACGGTCCAGAAACGCTTCCGGCATTTTCTCAAAAATGCCCATGGTGCGGTCTCCCTGGACATTGGAATGCCCCCTGACGGGACACAGCCCGGCTGCCGGTTTACCAATGGCTCCCAGCAGCAAATGCACGTTGATCACCTCCCGGATGGTGGCCACTGCATTGCGGTGCTGGGTGAGGCCCATCGCCCAGCAGGTGATGAGATTCCGCCGGGTGGCGGCGGCCCGGGCAGTGCGCTGCATGGCCTCCCGGGGGAGTCCGCTGAGCTGCTCCAGCTCTTCCCAACTTTGACTCCGCACCGCATTGGCGTAAAGTTCGAAGCCGTTGGTGTGGGCGCGGATAAAGTCAGCATCAATGGTGTTATCCTCGACCAGGGTTTTGGCCATGCCACGCAGCAGAGCCATGTCGCCATTCAGCTGAGGCTGCAAATAATCAGCGGCCAGCGGGGTGGCTTTTCCCAGCGTCCCCAGCATCTCCTGGGGATGCATGAAGCCCAGCAATCCAGCCTCGCGCAAAGGATTCACCGCCACCAGATGACCGCCATTCCGGACACAGGTCTGGAGAGCGGTGAGCATCCGGGGGTGATTTGTCCCCGGATTTTGTCCCATCAGGAGGATCATGTCAGCGTGGTGCAGATCGTCCAGGGTCACGGTGCCCTTCCCTACCCCGATGGCTTCCTGCATGGCATAGCCGCTGGACTCGTGGCACATATTTGAGCAGTCAGGGAGATTGTTGGTGCCCAATTGCCGGGCAAAGAGCTGCCAGACGAAAGCCGCTTCGTTGCTGGCCCGCCCGGAGGTGTAAAAAACCGCCTGATCCGCCACCGGCAGTGCCTTGAACTCCTCCGCCGCCAGGGCGAAGGCGTCCTCCCAGGAAATTGCTTGATAATGCGTGGCCCCCGGCCGGAGCACCATCGGATGCGTCAGGCGGCCCGCCTGGTCCAGCTCGAAATCAGAATGCCGGGCCAGTTCCGCAATGGAGTGCTGGGCAAAAAACGCCGGATCTGCCCGGGAGGAGGTGATTTCCGAGGCCAGCGCCTTCGCGCCATTTTCACAAAACTCGAAAGCACTGCGGTGCCCGTCCGGATCCGGCCAGGCGCAGCTCGGACAGTCAAATCCAGTCGTCTGGTTCAAGCCCAGCATCCCCGCCGCCGCGCGCAGGGGACCCGTGCGGGATAACAAATGACGGAAGGAGGAGACCACCGCAGCAGCGCCGGCGGCAGCATGGGCAGGAGTCCGGGTGGAGAGTTCCGCTGGGTTTTCCAGCGGAGTGAAGGCGTTGGATTCAGGAGTCTGTGGCATGGGAGGGAGTTCCTGATCTACGACGCAAACCGGCAATTGCATAGCCGGTTTCTTGCTCCCGGGGGCCTCCACAAAAAAGATTCTTTTCCCGGGAATAAAGCGGAAGGCTGACGTTTCCTACCGTGGCATGGATTTTACAACCTTGGTCGATACCCACTACCGTGGCCTGTATCAGTTCGCCTGGAGCCTTGCCCACAGCGAGGCGGATGCCAGCGATCTGACGCAGGAGACATTTCTCCGCTGGGCTCAGAAATCCGGACAGTTGCGGGATGCCTCCAAAGCCAAATCCTGGCTTTTCACCACCCTCTACCGCCTTTTTCTGAACCGCCGCCGCCACCTGACGCGCTTTCCACAGGATGAATTATCCGACGTCGAATCCAAATTGCCGCCCGTCGACTCCAACGCCGTGCGGTCCCTCGAAGCCTCGGAAGTCATCAGCGCCCTTCAGGAAATCGACGAAACCTTCCGCGCTCCCCTTGTTTTGTTTTACCTCGAAGACCATTCCTACCAGGAAATCGCCGCCATCCTCAACGTGCCGGAAGGCACCGTGATGTCCCGACTCTGGCGGGGCAAGGCCCTGCTGCGCGATAAAATGAAAGACCGCAGCGAAGGCCGGCCCGCGAACAACATCATCCCTATGCAATCCCCCAAAAGAAAGGAGGCCCGCTCATGAACCCTCAAGAAGCCCGATTGATCCTGCAATGCCGGCGCGCCCGGGGCCAGGACGACTCCTTGCCAGCCATGGCAGAAGCCCGGCAGACCATCGAAAACCTCCCAGACCTCATAAAAGAACTGGAAGATGACGCCGCCTTCGACGCCCTGATCGGAGAAAAGCTGCGCTCCATTACCGTGCCATCCGCCTTGCGCAGCAGTATCCTCGCCGGAGCCCGCATCACGCCGCAGATCCCTTGGTGGCGCCGCCGCCTTACGGTCTTCAGCGCCGCAGCCCTGCTCGCCATCGGCGTCTCCAGTCTTCTCGTCAAACCCCAGTTGTTCCCTTCCGGTCATGAAATTGCCAAAACACAGGCCAACGCCGGATTGACGGAATTCCGAGATGCCACCACGAAAAAGGTCAATAATGGCGGGATCCATTTCTCCAAGGCCTCCGGGGACTTTAGCGAGCTGCAAACCTACCTCGCCAGCCACTCCACGTCCCATGCTGAGAAGATTTCCAGCAGCCTCTCCCCCCTGCCCACCCATGGCTGTGAAATTTTCCAATGGCAGGGACACCAGGTCACTCTAGTCTGCTTCGAAACTCAGGATGCCGGCACCGTGCACCTTTTCACGATCAACGCCAGCGACCTGCCCGCCGACCTTTCCGCCCCGCTGCTCGCCAGCGTGAACGGTTGGGAAACCATCACCTGGAAGCAGGACGGAAAAATCATGCAACTCATCGGCCACACCACCCCGGAGCGCCTGAAACAACTCGCCCTGCCCGGCTGAAAAATCAAAATCCGATCCCTTTTTAAATAGGATCTTGCCCAAATCTGGACTTGGATTTCATGCCAGCAGTCCCCCCGTTTCCCCATGCTACGAACTGGCGCGACAGGATGGTGTTCAATCAGTTATGGAGGTTTAAGAAATCAGAATAAATCCCCGGCATTTTATGATTTTTGTGGTATTTGCGATCATTCTCATCATCAATTTTCTTTTGGATTCAACATGGTAACCAGCACCCCCTTCGCCCCATCATTTCAGGTTCCGACCCTTCCCCCCGAAGGCCGCCACTTGGATCGGGTGAACACTGAAATGTCGCGCCTTGAAAAATATCTGGATGACCTGATTAGCAAGGAACAGGAGGCCCTGCGACGCGAATCCGACCTCCAGAAAAAACGGATGATCTGGCCGGAAAATACGCCGAGATGGAAGCCGTAGCGCGCACTGGCTTTCAGGCCCGCCTCCAAAGTTTCGCCCAAGCCGAACAGGCTGCCGCCCGCAAAGTGCGGACCTTGGAGGAATCCTGGGAAAAAGGCGAAGCCGTCCGCTTATCCGAAACGGAGGAAATCATCCTGAATCAAACGATGCGGAAACTCAAATCCGGGATTCTGATCCGTCAAAATGAGTTAAAGGATGCGGAGGAACTGTGCCAGCTCTCCAAAAACGAACTCACCCAGGCCCGGCATTCCCAGGAAAGTTTTCGAATCCATCCTCACCCCCGGCTTCGCCCACTCCGGCTCCACCGGAGAGGAAGGCATCCTCCGCAAACCCGAAGTGACGCTGATCGGCCCGGTGGCTTGGCTTCAGGATCCCTTGCCCAAAAGTCCCAAGGCTCCCAGCAGGAAAAACACCCCGCCCAAGCCAATCAGGATCGAGCCGTATTTCAGGACCGCCGTGTGGAATCCTTCCCCGCCTTGGTCGCGCCCGATTTTCAGCGCCCCGGACAATGGAGCCACGACGCACAGGTGACCGACCTCCACCCCAATACAGAACAACACCACCGCCCAGACCTTGATGGGGCCTGACATCCCCGCCAGCGTTTCCAGCAAAGCCCCCGCAAAGCCCAGCCCGTGGATCAAACCGAACAGGAACGCCACCGCGAGCCGCCGCGTGCTGATGGCATAACCCGGCAGAAAAATATTCTCCAGACAAACAAAGACAATACTGGCCGCGATACAGGGTTCCACGAACCACGAGGGCAGCGGAGGAGCCCCCCGGATCACCGACAGGGAAACACTCAGCGAATGCGCCACCGTAAAGACCCCGATCACCTTGAACACCTCCCAAAAACTCCGGAGCGAAAGCACCAGCGCCGAAGCAAATAACAGATGGTCCAGGCCATGAAGCACATGGTTTACGCCGAAATTGAAGAAAGTGCCCAGGCTGTTCCAGTCCATGAAATGCGGTTTGATTGTAAAAAAAGGAATCCCTGCTGTAACGGCATCCGCAGGGAAATCCCACGGACATTATGAAAAAAGATGCAGCGGGCCCAATTCCCGCCTTTACCTCCGCCGCCACCCGCCTAGGATGAATTTGTCCGGAAGGGTGGCTGAGCTCGGTTTAAGGCACTCGACTCGAAATCGAACGTGGGGCAACTCACCGTGGGTTCAAATCCCACCCCTTCCGCCACCTTTATTCCACCGATGATAACTGAAGTTTCGGGAGTGAAACGGGAATAAAACGGGAATGATAAAAAAATCTGGAATGGAACGTGCCGATGTGCGCATTATGATTTTTGGTTGAGGATTTCGCGCCTGAGGACATCAGGCAGGACGGACAGCACTTGGTCAATGGTGGGGGATTTGGCGTCTGCGCCGTGGGCTTCTTTAATGGCGGCGTAAATTTGTGCTTTAAGCCAACTGCCCTTTTTATTCTTCCCGGCCTTCACCAGCTTGAGCAGGCCGGCGTCCAAGGCGTCGCGCTCCGGGCCTGCCAGCCGTGCCCATTCGCCGGTGAGCTTATGCTCCTGCTGAGACAGCGCCCAATGGCGGAGGAACGAATGCACCACCTCGGACGGGGAGGTATAGCGCTCGCGGACTTTGATGGTTTCGAGGACAGCGAGCAGGTCGTCGGAGATGTTGATGGTGACTCGGGGCATGTATTTAAGAGAAGTTGGAAATCTGATGCACTGTGCAGCATTGCGCATCACTGCGCAGCATGGCGCATCAGAAGATCTTGATGAAAATGTCGCCATGAAGAAAATCAAGTCACGAAATCAGGGGAGCAACACAATGGAGACCGACCCGTGTAGAGAACGCCAACGGATGTCCGCTGGGATCAGCCTCAGAGCGGAGGATCTGGAATGCGGTAGAAGATCAAATATTTGTAGCCAAGCTGATGATGGCTTGCTCGATCCATTGATCAACCTCCATGCCGGCATTTTTGGCTGCCTTTTGAATGCGGGCGTATTGCTCTACGGTGAAGCGCGGCTCGATTGGTTTTTCCTTATACATCAGGGCTGCAATGATGGACTGCGAAGGCTTGGGAATATTCCTCGCTCCGTTTGGAGACAGCCATCCGTCCACCGTGGATTTGCTGACGCCGCAATTTCCGGCCAACCATTGACGGTCGTGCCCAGATTGCTTCAGCCATTGCTTGATTTGTTGTGGGTTCATAGTGCTAAATTTTAAATCAAAATTTAGCAGACTGCAAATCATTTTCTCCAGAACTCAAACTTTTTTTCATCACTTTGCAGACTTTACTTGAAATAGATTCGCAAAGTGCTAAATAAATTTCATCTCCAATTATGGACATCACTATCACTATCATACCATCAGCCACTTTGACGCCGGAGCATCTGATACAGGTCGAATCCAAAGCAGCGGCACTGGGAATCAAATCGGATCAATTTATTGTGGAGGCAATTCTTGCCAAACTGAATGGATCAAGCCCCCCGCAAGCCGTTGAAAAAACCAGCCAAGAAAAAAGGGCGGGGCATAGCACGAGAGCCGCCCGCTATGGCGACCTGCCGACCGGGACACCCAACAGCCTGATTCATCCATGACCGCCATTCAGCAAACGTGGATTCACCTGCCTGCTGCCCGTCGTGGTGCCAAGTGCCCGGTGTCCGGCTGGAGCCGGCGGAAGATTCAACAACTCATCTACGGGGTGCCGCAACGGGGCGTCCCGGCCAAAGTCCGCTACAAGCATGTGGCTGGACAGGGACGGGGAGATCAAGGGATTACCTACATCCATGTCCCCAGCCTGATGGCCTATATGCTGGGAGAACCAGAGATGGATGATGCTCAACTGGCCTCACTCCGCACTCTCGCCAAGTCCCCGTCCTTCTGTCTGGACGCCTTCAATTCAATCCTCAGCCTCACCCAGGATCGCGCCGGCCTTACCTGCGCGGAAGCTCTCAATTATGTTTTTACCTCTTCCACTCATGAACTTAGAAACCCTCTTAGGTCTGATTCTAATCCTCCTACCAATCTTGTTTTTGGTGATTTTCGTGAACGTCGAAATGAACTGGAAACGCCTTCGCCGGATGCACCGCCGCCAAGCCGCACACCATGAGGATTACATGGAATTCATCCGCAGATTTCCCTAACAGGCAAACCAAAAAAACACCAAATACCAACATATATGATCGCTGAAACAACCAAGAAATTTGAACCGCATCCCGCCGCCGACGGCCCCATCCGTGCTGTTGTCGTGGACCTCACCGAGCCAAGAGAGAAGCAAACGACTTATGGGATGAGGTGGAAATTCGCCATCGTCTTTGAAACCGAAACCAAGGACAAGGATGGGAACAATTTCACCTTCTGGTCGCACGGCTATACCGCTGTCAAGAATGGCGATAATTTCAGCCCCGTCCTTGGGGACAGGTCGAACTTCCAGAAGGATGCGCTGAAGATTTTCGGACTCAACAAACTGCCGGATCGTTTTGATACGGATGACCTGATCGGGAAGCCGGTGAAGCTCATCATCGAGCACAAGAACGATGAGGGAACCATCTACGCCAACATGACGTGGCTTGGATCGGACAAAGAACCGGGAGGAATGAAACCTTCCGGCAAATACATCCGCCAGCGGGACAAGATCAAGAATGACGAAACCAATACCGGGGCAGCCTACAACAAGACCGATGTCCCTGAAGAACCAAAGGGATGGCAGCAAACCAAGGTCCATGTTGGGAAGTTCAAGGGGCAGGAATTGGAAAACTTGGACGAGGATGCCCTGAATGCCCTGATCCAGCATTGGATTCCCAGCACGCAGGCGACGGGCTACAAGGTGACCGCCGATGACAAGCGCCTGCTGGCCGCTCTGGATGAGGTTCAAAAGATGCT
>CAMDJM010000010.1 GCA_945900785.1 Akkermansia muciniphila | reverse complement strand
CGGGACGCAGGGTCATTTTTAGAAGGCTGGTTTGTCCTTTGCCGCGCGACCACCGCGCCTCCGGGACAGCAACCAACCTTGTATTCAACCATGGCAGGGTTTTGGCAGCCAGCAAGCAAATTGATACAAATTCACCAAAGCAGAAGTAGGCTGCGGAGGGATCAGCGTTGAAGGTGAAATGTTCGTCCACCAGTTCCGTGGTGGCGGGCGGACCGGCCGGTGGGATATTCCGCAGGAGGAGCTCCCAATAACCCGTGCTGCTGGGGGTGCCAAAGAGGCCACTCACCGGAGGATTTACACTCCCACTGGTGCTGAGGGAGATGCCGGGAGGCAGGGAGCCGGAGACGAGGGTGAAGCGGGGATTGGTCTGGCCGCTGACCGTTAGGGCCTGGGTGAAGGCCACGTGGCGCACGGCGGCGGGCAGGTGGCCTCCGGGCGTGATGGTGAGGTTGGCTTTTCCGTTCGGCCCGCAGGCGAGCAGGCGGAGAATTTCCTCCTGAGTGAGGACACGGGACCAGGTGGAAACTTCGTCGATCTGGCCAGTGAAGGTGACGCCGGTGAAGGAATCGCCACTGAGAGGCCAGCCATTCGCGCTGACGTGGCCCAGGAAAAACGTGACCCGGGGATTTTCCAGCACCGGGCCGATCCCGCTCCGGGTGCCGATGAGGGTGCCGTCCAGATAAACCTGCATGAGACCGGCCGCATCAAGGGTCGAGGCGAGGTGGTGCCAGGTGTTGTCGAGCACGATGCCCGGGGAAACCACCTGGTTGGGGGCGGCGGTCCAGCCGATCTGGGTGCGGAGGTAACCGGCGGTGTCGATATAGAGCATGGGGAGGCTGTAGTTCCCCAGAATCGGTTGATTGCTCTGGCCGAGCAGGCCGCCGGGCCGGGTGGCGCGGAACCATAGTTCGAGCGAGAAGGGCCCGCGCTGCCCCGGGGCGGGGAAGGCGCTGTTGGGCAGCACGACCCCTTCGTTAAGGAAGGGAAGACCGAAGGGATAACTCATCATCCCAAGGCCGCGGAAGGCGAAGCCTTGCTCGGTGATGCCTTCGCCGTAGGCAAAGGGTTGACCGGCCACATTGGAAAAGGCTGAGGCGGCATGGTTGCCGGTCCAGTCATCCGGGTTGCCGTTGGCGCTCCACCACGCTTTGACACCGGCGGGCCGGTAGCGGGCATTGGGGTGGACGATGATTTGATAGTCACGGATGCTTTTCGCTCCGGAGGAGGAGGTGGCTTCAATGGCGAAATCAAAGGTGCCGGACGAGTGCGTCACGGCGCCGGTGAGCTGGCCCTGCGGGGAAAGGCTGAGGCCGACGGGCAGGCGGCCTTCGGTCACGGCGAAGGTGTAAAGTCCGGCGCCGCCGGTGGCGGTGATTTGTCCGGCGTAGGGTCCGGTGGCGGCGGTGATGTCTGTCAGGGTATTATCCAGCACGATGGCGGAGCGCCCCAGCTTGCCGGCGGTATAGCCGCGCCGCGCTTCTGAAGGGTCGAGGGCGCGGTGGTAGAATTGCGGCTCGTCAATCTGGCCGGTGAAAAAACGGTTTGCCAGGGCTAGCGGCCAGCCGGTGATGATGCCGGAACCAATCTGATAGTCATAAGCCGGGGCATAGGGAACGCCGGGCACATTCCGTGAATCCACCAGCGTGCCGTCAAGATAAAGCCGGCGCTGACCATTCGCGTAGGTGATCACGGCGTGGTGATAGAACCCATCGTCCACCCGGGTGGTGCTCTGCATCTGTGAAACGGTGGAACCGCTGTTATACGCCTCCGCATGGAGCCGGCCTTCGGCGTTGATATAAAGCATGGGAATGTAGCCGCCTGTGGGAGCGCTCTGCCCAAGGATGACGCCACCCGCAGCGGAGCGGAACCAGGTTTCAAACGACCACTCCCCGCCGGGAGCCGGGAAGGGCACGTTGCTGACGATGAGGTGCTGCGACACGCCATCGAAGGAGAACGCCTGGCCGACCTGCCCCAGCGCATAGTTGATTCCGTTAGGTGAAATGGCCGTTTCGCCCGGCAGATGGCCCAGGGTCGTGCCTTCGCCGGAATACCATCCCGCCATCCCGACGGGGGATGCTGCTGTTCCAGTAATGCTCAGGGAATACTGGAAAGTCAGCCAGGTGCCGTTGCTTTGGCGCACCCCGCACTTGAACTGATGGAGGCCGGCCGACTCCGGAATGCCGGAGACAATGCCCTCGGGGCTGATCTGGAGGCCCGGCGGCATTCCGCCGCTGCCGAAAACCACCAGCGCCCCCTGGCCGGAGAAGGCCGCTGTAAGATACGACTCCGCGATGCGGCCGGCCGGCAGGGTGACATTGATGACCGGTGCGTTGGCTTTCCCCATTTCGCCGGCCTGGTTGATGGCGCGGATTTCCCCCTCGTTGAGGGCGCGGTTGTAGGTCGAAGGCTCGTCGATATAGCCGTAAAAGCCCATCCAGCCGCCCTGGGTCGCCGGCCAGTTAAAGCCCAGGGACCCGGTGTAGCCGCTGCCCAGCTCCACCGTGTCCACCAGACTGCCAAACCGGCTGGTGGCATTGGTGACCAACGGCCCCTGCAGCACGCCATCCAGGTAGAGCCGCAGGGTGCTGCCGTCGTAGGTCACGGCGGCATGGTGGAACTTCCCGTCGTCCACCCGCTGACTGCTGACGGGTGCTCCGGCGGTGCGGTCCACTTCAAACATGGGGGCGCGGAGCAGACCATCCGTGCCGACGTAGAGGGCAGGTTTAAAGACGGCCGGCAGGAGAGGATAACCAAAATCCCGCCGGCCCAGTATCACACCCGGGCGATCCGTCAGGAACCAGGTTTCAAAACTGTAGGGGGTGCGCGATCCGAAGAGGGTATCCACGGATGGGAAGGATCCGGCTGGCAGGGCCAGCGAACTGCCCTCGCGGTTGAAAAAGAAGGCATTGCCGCTATTTCCGGAGCGGTAAGTTGGTCCGGAAAAGGTAGGGACGCCATGGCGGGAGCCCGAACTGTCATTGGGGTTCAGATCTCCGCGCCACCAGGCCACGGCACCGAATGGCACTGGTGCCGGGGTGCCCTGGGCGGCGATCACATAATCCCGGACGCCAACGGCTCCGGTGTTGTCCGTCACCTGGATGGACACCGCACTGGAGCGGATCCTGGCCAACATGCCGGAAATGATCCCGGAGGAGGATAGGCTGAGGCCCCCGGGCAGGCTCCCGCTGGTGATGCTCCAGGTCAGCACGCCGGTGGCCCCCTGCACGCTCAGGGCCTGACGATAGGGAATCCCGGAGGAGACCGCAGGCAGGGTCGCTTCATTGACCAGCAGCGTCGGCTTGCCCCGGGATCCGGAGGCAAAGATTCCATTGATCTCGCTGGTCTCCAGGACACGGCCATAGAGCGCCGGTTCATCAAAGTTGCTGACGGACAGGTAGGGATCGGGGAATGATCCGTCAGGCAATCCCGGCCAGCCGGGCAGGAAGGGCTCGCTTCCGCCGAGGGTAAAGTTTCCACCGAAAACCTCACTGTTAACGCCGAGGCCCCGTCCCATCCCGACCAGCACGCCGTCCACATGCAGCCGCTGCTCGCCAGGGCCGAAGCTGAAGGCTACATGGTGCCAGCCGCCGTCATCCACCCGGCCGGTGCCCGTGAGCGGTTTTGATAGAGCGGCGCTGGCCGGCCGGGAAAAATCCCCGCGCACAAAACCATCGCGGCCCACCCAGAGCACCGGGGAATGAGTGCCCCCCCCACTGGGTCTCCGGGCCATTATCACGCATTCGCGATTGGTTTGGAACCAGGTTTCCACGGTGATGCCGGAGATCCCGATGTTCGGGAAGACCGGCATGCGTGCGTAGGTGGAATTGCTGAAGCCCTGTCCGGTGAGGCCCGGGGAATAGGATAGCCCCCCGGGGTTGCTCCAGACAAGGGGCCGGGCCGGCGGCATACGATCTGTCAGGTCCCCCTCACCCGGCCACCAGTCGAGCAAGCCATCGGGGCGCGGGCGCCAGGGTCCGTTGATGGTCATGGAGTAGGCCCGCTCGCCGGAATGCCCCGTGGCATCGGTGGCCCGCAAAGTGAAGGTAAAAGTGCCGACCGAGCGCGGCGTGCCGGAGATGGAGAGATCCGCAGGATTCAGAATCAGGCCGTGAGGCAGGGCACCGCCGACCACGCGCAGACTGCTGATGTTGGACAAAGGGCTGCCATTTCTCTGCACCGTCAGGATGCCGCGAAGCCAGGTCCCCACCGCGCCGGCGGGGGCAACATTTCCGGGCGTCAGGGTGAGCTTCCCGGCTCCACCCGCCGTATAAAGTCCCGCCACCTCCTCCGCTCCGAGCGCCCGGCCGTAGAGCGCGGCCTCGTCGATGTCTCCGGTAAAATAGCCATTATTCACCGCCGGCCAGCCGGCGGTGTTACCGTAACCAAGCAAATAGCGGTAGCCCGTGGCGTAGGAGACCTGCGTGTAATTCACGGAACTGATGAGCGCGCCATTCAGGTAAACGCGCTGCGTTGCCCCGTCGTGGGTCACGGCCACATGCTGCCACTGACCGTTATTGACCGAAGCCGCCGAGGTCACCGGGGCCAAGGTGCCGCTCCAGAAAAATGACACCCGCAGTTTCCCATTCGTATCCACATAGATTGCCGGAACATAGCCGCTATTCACCCCGATCTGACCCAGAATGACGCCGGCCCCGGTGGTCCGGAACCAGGTTTCAAACGACTTGGCCCCGGCCGGGAAAATATTCTGTGGCAGTTCGATGGAATTCGATCCGGTGAAGGACGCAGCTTTGCCGATCCAGCCGGAGGAATAAGCCGCGGTCCCGTTCCATGAACCATGGGCCGTCCCGGCGGTGTCGAGGGAATTGTCCTCGAAGAGCCAGGAACTCAGCAGATTCGCCGGCGCGGGCACGGGATTCCCCTCGATCCGCACCGTGAGGCGCTGCGCGGCGGGATGGGTGCCGCTCAGGGTGCCCGTGCTGGAAAGGCTCAGGCCCGGCGGCAGGCCCGGGCCTTCGGTGATGTGGGAATAGGAGTAGGCCCCCGTTCCTGGGGACGTCACCGCGAGATTTTGCGCAAACAACACTCCCACCGCTCCGTCAGTCAGGGCGGAGGGATTGATCACCGCCTGGACGCCGCCGCTGCCGAGCTTCGCGAGGCGCGGCTGATTGTTCCAATTCCGGAAGGAAAACCCGCTGACCCTCGCACAGCCGCCAAGGTTGCCCGTGGCATCGGTGCAGAAAAACCCATTGGCCAGTTTCGTCAGGGTCTGGGGCTGCCCTTCTGTTCCCAGATATTCGAGATTGAGGGTCATGATCTCCTTCCCTGCCTGGTCCCGCACCACAAACCAGCCCTCCAACAGCCGCACGGAGATTGGCAGGCCGCCGGGATCCTGCATTTGCAGCGTGGGGGCGGGCCGGAACTGGCTGGATCCGGCCGGAGCCGTCAGCCACTGCTGATCCGTCGCCAGCGCTGCGGGGGCTTGTTCCGTGGCTGGAAAATCCGGCAGGGTGGTCTTGAGAAAAGCCGTATAAATCTCGGCGATCCCCGCCTCCGTCGTTAGTTTCGCACTGAGATCCACACTCATATTCCGCGCATTGTTGACGGCTTCGGCCAACTTCCCCGGCACCTGCGCGGCATCCACCACGGCGCTGCCTTCGAACACCGAGGTCACTACCACGCCCACCACCGCACCGACCACTGAGGCTCCGATGCCCACGGCGGCTGACGCGCCCGCCGCCGCCGCCGTAAAGGTTGCCCGGACTGCAAAGGGTGCCACCGTCCTGACCACCAAAATCGCAAGGGCCGAGGGTAGCGCCGCTGCCAGCGCTGCTCCTGCGACTCCACCCACCACGCCACTGGTGAGGACCGCTGCTCCCACGATGGCGGCGCGGGTGGCGGTGGCTTTGATAATGCGCTGAAACTCGCCATTTCCACCGGCTCCGGCAAACACCACGGCCACGCCGTATTGCTTGAATTCATCAAAAGAGGGAGGTTTTGGTCCGCCAAACAGATGGAACAGTCCGTGATTCGCCGGAGGCGGGCGGGAGTAGGTGAAGGGGGGCGGCGGAACAAATAGATTCGGGGCGAAATTCCACTGATTATAGAGCCGGAGGGATTCCTCGGTCGCCCCCACGTGCAGGGTTTTGACCGCTGCGGTCGTCGCATCGAACACCCGTTGCTCTGCGGCCGTGCGGTTGGTCTTGTTGAGGATGGCAAGGAGCCGCCGGTAGCAGCCCGCCCGCACTTCACTGCGTTCCCAACGGAGCATCCGCGAGCGTTGGTCCGGAGCCAGTCCGTGCAATTCCAGCAGTGCGGCCAGCACTTCTTCTTCAATCCGCAATTCATACCATCCCCTCCCCATTTCACTCCGTTGCACCAGCAGGGAAGCCAATTCAGTGTTGAATCCTACAACTTCAAACGATGAGGGTGGCGGCGGCACCACCGCCTCCGCCAGACGGAGCGTCAGCACCTCCTGTTGGATCACCGGGTCAATGGTGATGGTCAAGGTATCCTCCAGGAAAACAATGGGGCTGCTCACCACCTCTGCCTCCCCCCGCAGTGCCAGCCCGCCTACGGAGAGACCCAGAAGAAAAATCAGCCGAAGGAAGGCAAAACCAGGGCGGTAAAGCGGTGTCGGATTCATGGAGGACAGAAAGTTGAATTTACCTGATGATGAAATAATCTGTTGGCCACCCCAAGCTCAAGAGACTTCTAATGAAAGAAGGATTTCACAAGGCGCTCAGCGGAAGCAGGAACCGGGCCCGGTCTCAGCCCCCGCGTCTACCACCGTCAACCTGCGGATAGAAGGTGCCTCCTTGGTCAGGCGCATCTCCAAAACAAGTCGGTCAACTTCAGCCGGAGTCGTTTCGAAGTAATAGGTGTCGCTGTAGTCGGTAATGCCGCCGCCACTAAAATGATAGTGCAGATTCCGAATCCTGTCCGGCAGATCTGCCTTGGCGAAAGTCCTGAGTCTGTTGGATGCCGTGGGCGGGTGGGCGATGAGGAAACCGATTGAAACCATCACAGCAAGGAGAGCCGGTGCCAGCACCCAATGCGTCCGGAATCGTTCCCACCTCCGCCACCTGTAGAAGGCAAAGATGATGAGGCTCCATGGCAAAACGAAAATGCACCACGCGATCCCGGAAAACATGACGTGGAAGATACCGTTCGCGAGTCCTTGAAGGTGATCACTCCAACTTATTGTCTGATCCACGATGTAGCCGAGGTTGAAGACCGCAAAAGAGATCAGCAGCAGACGGCCAAAGGGCATTGGCTTCGGATTGGCCGGTGCTGATTTTCTCATTTTCACCGTTTTCTTGGTTTTTGGACCATGGGTCGCCCGTCCGCCCCGCCCCCATCCCCTAAGGACAATTCTTTCCGCTTTTTGCTCAGCAGCATTGGAAGCTGGGGGAAAAGACCATAAAATCAAAATTTAGAATGATCGTGCTGTAACCTTTGGGGAATTTGTGCATATTTTCATGGAAAGCCAATCCTTCCATCCCATGTGCCAGCAACTTTTTGCTCTCCTTCTCTGCGTGTTATTCATTGGGACGGCACGTGCCCAGGTCACGGTCAATTCCTTTAACGTGCCCTACACGTCACCGGGATATCTCGTGGACGTTCATGCCACAGATGGGATTGCTGGGACCAATTTGCACCGCATCGTCGCGACGGCCGAGCTGGATTTCACCACGACTTCGAGCTATCGGGTGGACTGGTCTTTGATCGGTCCGGCGGATGGGGTAGTGGCCACCTCGTCCACTGTGCTGGGGGCGAATGTCTCCGGGATCCGGAATGTGACCTCGGATTTGAGGCCGGGGACCGCACTGACCCTGGGCGTGCTTTACCGGGTGAAAATGGTGGTGCTGGACACCTTGGCCAATGTGACGGTCAGGACCCGGACGGAGAGCCCCGGCCACACCTACCTGCACTTTACCGGCACCAATCCCGGCACCGCCCCGGTAAACGTGCTGGCGGTGGTGGACAGCGTGACGGTGGACCGGGACTGGCTGCTGGAAACGGATTCCAGCAAAACCACCCTGCCGGTCACGGTCAATTACACCCTGCACCGCTACGACGCCTGGACCACGGCACCGACGGGGAGCAGCATCAGCGTCCGCTTCGACAATAACACCGTCAACCAACCCGATGGCCCCGGGGCCGTGGCAGGGACCTGGACGAATACCACCACGACGCTCGGCGTCAGCTCGAATACTGGAGGAGCCGCGCCCGCGCCTGCCTCGGCTTCCGGCTCGCTGACGATGCAATTCGATCCCGCCGCCGTGGGGGATAACTTCCGTTCGGATTTCTCCATCGGGGTTGAGCATCTGGAAAATGCCACCACGACTGTATGGAAAACCGGGCAGACCGGCAAGCTGAAGGATGCGTTTTACACCCACATGTCAGGACAGCTGAATTTCGGCAGCATCGTGACCACCTTTACGTCGATCACGACTTTTGCCCCTCCGGCAGGGCCGCCTGGTATTTATTTTCCAGGCATCGCGGTGAACAGAGTCATTACCATCCCGGCGGGCGCAGGGTCACTGGCAGGGTTCCCGAATAACACTTACTCCGGGACGATCGGTGTTTCCATCGATAACGGAATCGCCACCTGCCGGGCGGGAGAATCAACCACGCTCATTCCGGCCAGTCCGCTGGCCCGTCTGGGCACCTTGAACAGCGTGCCTTTTTACCGCAGCGGCACCATCACCCTGGATAGCACCGGGGCGCATCTCTCTGAAATCCAGGCCACGCTGCCGGTGGGAGTGGGTTGGGCGTCGAACCGCACTTCCAATATCCTGAACAGCGATGTGACCTTTGGGGCGGTGGATCTTACGCAAAACCTCGCCCCGTCTGCTCCGGTGGTGCTGAACTCAGCCATCGGCACCTTCTTCATGTGTGAGGAAACCAAGCCGCTCTACATCGGCTGTCCCACCCTCACCTGGGATCCGGCGCTGGGGGAATTCCAAGCTGGCCCCACCGCGCTGCAGGCTGCCTTTTCCATCCGCCAGCCACTCATGGACTGGCTGGCCGCCCAGGCGGTGCGCTCCGACATGATGGAAAAGAAATCCAATGACCACCTCTATAATCATGTCGCCGGGATGACCAACGTGACCTGGAAGACCGGCTCCAGCAATGGAGGCGAGATGAGCGGGGTGATGATCAGTGGGCACAATAAACTAACGACCCACTTCCCCTACGCCTCCGATCTGGATTGGACGGGCGGTTTCATTACGGTGGCGGGTGACTTGATCAATCCCGCCACCAGTGGCTTCACCGGGGTCCTGCCCGCCTTTGTGCTTTTCATGCAACATTGCGCCCAGGCCGTCCTGGATGGCTGCGGGTCTGAAGAATACGACGACGTCACCGTCACCCCCGCAAACTACAAAATCACCGGCGATGGTGGCATCCAGTTTCCTGGCCCGCCTACCATGTCGCCGCTGGCGTGGGGTTACATCAGTGCGAATGCCGGTGGGGCCACCAGCGATGATTTTGCGCACACGGTCACGTCCGCATTCCCCACCTCAAATTTCCTGATGGCTGGCACCTTCCTGCGCGGGGACCAAAATCCCATCGGCGATGAGGACGGGGCTTCCGTGCTGTTGCTATCCGGCTTTGATCCGGCGGACCTGGCCAATGCCGAGCGCCCCGCCGGGACCGGTTATGAAGGCGGGAATGCTGACTATGCCGGGGTGAATTTCCGCTGCACTCCCTCCGGATTCCAGGGCCAGAGCACGCTCCAGGACAGCGTGGTGGGACCCTATTCGCTAACCACCCGCTCAAAATACTACGCCCGCTGGAGCGGGGTCACCGGCATTCACGAAGCCCCGGCTGGAGGCTTTCCGGGAGCCGCGGTTCTGGGCGGGTATGACTTCACCTTTGATTCCTTCGGGTTCTCCTTCCTTTCCAATGAAATGGAGGAAAGCCGCGCGGATGGGGCCCTCGCCATTGATGCCCCGGTGGACGAAACCTTCGAGTTCACCGGTCTGCGCTTAACCTGCCTGGGCATGCTGGATTCATTTGAATTGGATCTGCCTTCCGGAGTCGATCCCAAAACCTTTGCCTACTGGAGCGCGCCGATCACGCCTTACAGTGCGGAGTTTGTCGCCACCAATGAATGTGATCCTGGCGCTGGCACCACCTTCGTGCTGGGCTTCAAGGCCCATGTGGCGCATCTTGCGGAAGATGTCAGCGGTCAACTCGGCATCCTGCCTGATGGGAATTTCGCAGTGCCGGCGGATCCCTCTTCCACGGTGGCGGATAGTGTGCCCACGCGACTCGCCCTTCCTTCCGTCATGACCTTCGACGGCCCCACTGGCGAGACCTATACCTTCATGCCCGCGCAGTTGGGATATTTCAATAACCCTGACAAGGGCAGTGATGCTTCCGGGATTGGTTATTGGAACTTTTTCGGCACTCTCGATGTGCCCTTCTTCAAGGACATGCAGGTGAACCTGCACACCCGCTGCTATGAGGACAGTTCCGCGATGCTGGATCTCATGGGCGGCTGGCCGACGAAGGGCTGGACCGATGCGTCAGGAGATCCATTCTCTTCGATCCTGTTTGATGTGCAAAATGCCGGCTTTCCCTGGGATGTGGCGGGCGTGAGCACGGAGGACTACCGGAGCGGCAATACTTCCAATGAAAAGTGGCTGCCCCGCGCCCAGCAGGAGTGGCTCGGCGGGATCATCAACTTTGACTATCCCTGCACGTGGAACAGCACCACCCGTGATTTCGCCGGCGTGCCGCTGCCGCCCTTGAACCTGCTCGTCCTGCAGGCAGAGCATCAGCTCACCTATCTGAGTGCGGACAATGCCGAGTTGGAATTCGGCGTGCAATACGGCGACCTCCCCAGCATCAGTGTGGCCAATCTGGCCTTCACCGCGCTCGAGGAAGCCACGAACTTCGGCGCGGATTGGGTCACCAGTCAGAGCGACAAGGTCTTCAATGGCTTGGGCACTGCGGTCGATGAGTTCAGCACCATGCTGGAGGACAAAGCCGAGGCCCTCGTGGACGAAGCGTTGCAACGCGTCACCGATCCCTGGCTCGATGCCCTGATCAACGAAATCAAGGCGCTGCCCACAGTCGATCCCGTCGCCTTCCGCGCCGCCGCCAAGGCCAAGGTCCACGCCTATCTGATCACCAACACGGATAACCTGACCAAACAATTGCAGAAACTGGTCGATGGCACGGATGCCGCCCAGGATCTCCTGGCGGATCTGAATATGCGCCTCGAACGCGTGAAGCAGGGCCTGAAAGGGGTCACCAGCATCCTCAATCTCGATCCCTCCACCATTTCCATCACTGATCTTGACGGCACGCCGCTCGCCAGCGCCGCCGCCGGGTTGCTCGCCAAGAATGGCACCACCGGTGAACGTGAGGCCCTCACTCTGCTCGCCTCCGCACTGATTGATCTGCTCTCTACCATCGCGGTGGATTCCGGGGTGGAGGACTCACTGAAAAACGTTCTCGCAGAGCTGGAGCCCACCCTCGACACCATCAGCGCCACTATTGACGACATTTATGACATCGTGACGGAAGTCCAGACCCAGGTGAATGGAGCCGGTGAACTGGTCCAGGCGCTGCGTAATATTCTAACGACGGCATCCGCCAAAACCGTGCTGGATGCGCTGTCCGCCACCCTGGATACCGTCGTCCAACAAATCGTGGACGTGCCCGACATCGATCTCTCCCAGCTCGCTGTGCTGGCAGAGGAATGGAAGGAGGAAATCCGTCAGGAAATCCGTGATGCTCTTTATGCCACCCAACTGATTGCCGATGTCCAGCAGGCCATAAAGGAACGGCTCTACGATGTCCAGCAGGCCTTCAGTCAGGCCATCGATTCCGCCTTCGCTGCCGTGAACCAAGCCATCCGCGATGCGCTGGAACCCGCCCTGGATGAACTGGATTCGGCGATCAGCGATCTGACCGGGAATATTGCTGACAAGATCGGGGCGGGTTCCATTGAAGGTTATGCGCACTTCAATGCTGACAGTCTGGACCTCCTCCGGCTGGATGGTGATTTCGAATTCAAGCTGGATGAGCCCTTTATTCTGCACGCCTATTTGGAGATCAAGGAACTCGATTCCGATGGCGGTGCCGGCAGCATTTGCACAGCAGCCGGGGTCGATGCCACAGAAGTGACGATCGGGGTCGAGGACTTTGGCGTGACCTTCATGAGCAGCGAAATCCGGATGGATATCGAAACCAAATTTGCCCTCAGCGCGGATGCTGTTCCCATCCCCATCGGTCTGGGAGGCAGCTTTGAAATGACGGAAGGAGAAATTGATTACGAGACCTTCAAAATCACGGAACTGGGAGCTGCCGTGATGTTCGGCCTCACGGAAAACTATCTGGGAGCCAAGGTGGCGCTGGAGTTCGGCAGCTATGCCGCTGCGGGAGGGTTCTTCATCGGCACTACCTGTGATCCTGATCCTCTCCTGATGATCGACCCGCTCATCGGTTCTCTGGTTTCCACTCCATTCAGCGGCATCTATGCCTACGGCGAGTGCGAGTTCCCCATCTACGGCACTGGCACGTGTTTGTTCAACATCAGCGGCAAGGCTGGGGCAGGGGTCCTCTATAACAGTGTGGTTCCGGAATACGGGGGCCGCATGACTCTGGGGGTCACGGGCGAGGCCCTCTGCGCGGTGACGATTGGTGGCGAGGTCTCCCTGGCCGGGGTGAAAAGTGGCAGCGTCTATAACTTCGCGGGCACGGGGCGCCTCTTTGGTGAGGTCGGGAAGTGTCCTTTCTGCATCGGCTTCGATAAAACCGTGGGCTTCACCTACACCGATGCCGGTGGGTGGGACGTGGATTACTAACTCCTTATCTGCATCATCATGAATCCATTTGCCACTCTCAAGCATGCGCTGCGCCTCCCGCTGCTGTTTCTTCTCGCCAGCCTGGTTCCGCTTCAGGCCCAGACCGCCCTGGATAAAGGCGTGATCTGCGCCGGGGTCACCAAAAGCACGGGCGGCATCCACCGCGCCTATCTGGTGCTGGAACCGACGGATCTGGCCTTGACCATGGCCCGGCAGGTCGCCATTTACCGCAAGGCCGGGGCGGCGACCTCGTCCTCCCTCTTCGCCCGCAGGACTGTGATGGAACCGGTCACGGATCCGCTGCTCATCACGTCGCTTCTGCCTCTGGCGGCTTCTCTGGGAGAAAACCTGCCGGCCTTGGAAGGCCTGATGTCCGATCTTACTGGCATCCCGATCGGCACTGGCACTACCGGGGAAAAGCTAGCCACCTTTATCAGCGATTCCCTTCCAGACTCTGACAAGCGGAAGCAATTGCTGGTGCTCGCCCGCACCCATCCGGCGATTGGTTTTGCGGCGGGTCTGGCCTGGGCCGAGACCCTGCCTTCCGCCACGGCTTTCACCTACGAATTCCGCGATTTCGATTCTGCCAGCTCGACAGACCGGGGTGTCATGGGACGCGTTACCTTGAATCCCGCCGCGCCGGTCATCATTCCGGCTCCTGGCAAACCCGTGGAAGTGGTTGATACCTCGCCCAAGTCCAATCTCAATGTTTCCCTGCGGTGGTATGTGCCGGACGCGATCCAGGATCTGGCTCCGCTGCTGAATGGATTTGATGTCTATCGCGTGCCTGCCCTGGCTGCCAGTGCCCGGGGTTGGGACACCACCCCGCCGGCCAATGCGGGAACGCTCCTCACAGAGCCGACGGCACGCCGGGTCAACAACTCCGGGATCATGCCCTCGAAGCTCTATGTTTCGGATCCAGCGGCGGCGGATCTGGTGGCCGATCCCACCACTATCTATTTGATTGATGACAACGGCCGGTTCCAGCCGGGTGGCGTGCCATTTACGGATGGAGATACGTTTTACTACTTCGCCGCAGCGCGGGATTTGCTGGGCCAGCCGGGGGGGTGCTCCGCTGGCAAAAAGATCACCATCTGTGATCGCTTTCCCCCGCCGGTGCCGGTGCAACTGGCTGTGCGCAGTGTGACGCATTTCAACAGCACCACGAAAAAGGATGTGCAGCGTTTTGAACTGGAGTGGAAAATGCCCGCTTTGCCTGCCGGGGAAACCGTTTCTGCATTCCTTGTATACCGCTGGACCTCTGCCGCGCAGGCAGCCAGGCCTTCACACCTCGACGAAGTCCAGCTCAAGCCTGACGAAAATCTCGTGGCCATGCTGCCGGGCTCCCAGCTGACCTTCGTGGACAATGGCCTGACCGCTACACCTGCTTGGGCGAATTGGGCCGGCGGGAACAACAATGGTGCCTCCTACGTTCCACCCGGTCTCCCGGCAGATGCTGGCAAGACCTACTTTTACACCATCCGTGCCGTCGATGGCAGCACCTGCCGGAATGTGTCAGGAAACTCCAGCCCCATCTGGGGCGTCCTGCGGGACCGGGGCGGGCCTGCCGGCACCGTGGGCACCGTGCTGACACCCTGCCGCCAGCTCACCTTGACTTGGAATGACTACGCGCAAATCACCGAAACAGGGCTTTCCGCAGAACTCGGCCACCTCCGCCTGGTTTGCACCAGCACAGTGGCGCGCGGCCTGGCCTGGGCGGAATGGGAGTATGGCTACCGTGCCCCGGGCCAGAACCAGTTCAGTTGGATGCCCCTCGGCAGGGCGCATTTTTCGAAAAACAGCGCCGGAAATCTCAGGGCGGAATTGGACCGCAACGTTTCAGGCTATTACCCGCTGGTGCAGAAATTCCGCTGCCGGGCCGGCACTACCGCTGGAATTGTCAGCGCCTATGTGGAAAGCCCGCTGGATCCACCCTCACCGTTAGTGGACCAGCGCATCCGGGCGCTCTGGACGGCGGATTTCGCTCCATCAGCCCTCGTGCCCGTCGGCCAGTGTGGCGGGAAACATATTGTGATGGATCCCGGCACCGGCGTCCTGCTGGATCCCTGCGGCACCTTCAATCCCACCCCTGGCAGCACCGAGTTCAAGGTCTACCGCACCGTCGATGGTGGCCCCCAAACGCTGGTGGATGCCGGGTTTTACAGCACTAGCGCCCCGGTGGTCTGGAAGGACGAAAATCCTCCCGTGACGCTGAGCGGGGTTTGTTATTATCTCCAACTTTTTGACAAAAACAGCAACGCCGGTCCGCTGGTGCCTCAGGATTGCATCGAATGCGGCGAGGCCTCCCTGCTGCCCGTGCCGATGCTGGAGGACCTGGCCTCTGCGGGATTGCTCGGCTCCGGGCAGATGCGGATCCGCTGGTTTTGCAATACTGCCGGGGTGGAGCGCTTTGAAGTCTGGGTCGCGAGGAAGGGCGGCACCGCTCCGGTGAATGGGGCCGGGCTTTCCACTGATCTGGCCGGGCATCCCAATATGCTGACGGATGTTTCCGGCGCGGAAGGGCTCGATTTTTCCGTCTTTGAAACCGCCGTCGCCCGCCACGTCAGCATCAGCGGCACGCCGGAGTTCGAATACCTGCTGCCCGTTTCTGCCAAGGATGTTTACACCGTCATGGTCCGGGCGGTGGGGAAGGGGGCTTACGACTCCCGGATGACCGGGACCTTTTCCAATCTGGAGAGCTTCACCTGGACGCTGCACACCCTGCCGCTGGGCAATGCGGTGCCGTGGCCGGCGCGGGATCTGCCGCCCCAGGCGGAGTTCCATCCTGGCATCAGCGCGGTGCACCTGAATGTTTCCCGCTTTGCAGGATGGCGGGCCAATGCGGTGCGCATCGGCGAATATTCCGACCCCGCCCATGATGCCCAATCCACCAATAGCGGCTCCGTGATTCAATTGGACAGCGATCCCCAGATCGGCCACATCAGCACGCTGCGGGACCCGGAGACCTATCTCTATTGCAATGACGGGGTAGCCAAGGCCGGGGAGAACGCCGTGGACAAGCTGGGCTATGAGGGCTGCATCTTCCCGGTGGTGCTCTACCGGGTGCAAATGCCCAGCCTCAAGTTCCCCATCGTGCCGGGCGATATTGTGCAGTGCGGGCCGATGATGGAACAGATCGCCCAGAGTGAATCCGGCGGTAATACCCTGGTGACGGATCCCTTCATTCTGCCGATGCACATGAACGACACCGGCCTGGCCCGCACCCTCACTGGTTCTGATCATGACATCATGCTGCTGGACCGGCAGCCGGTGATCAAAGGCGCGAAATACAAATACCTCCTCGTCCGCTTCGCCCGCAACAAAGAGATCGACCGGGTGATCGTTACCAATGAAGTGCTGGTGCCATGAACTTTTCCCTATCCTATTTTCATCCCATGAAAACGGCCCGTTTTTTTCTCCATCTCTCCGCGCTGCCTCTGCTCACGATTTCTGCCCTGGCGGGTGGTTTTGTTTATCCCACCGCGGGCGGTTTTTCGTCCACTGGTGACTTTGATGGCAATGGCCAGGAAGATGTCATTCTGGTGGACGCGGCTACCGGGCTCTACCGGATTGGCTCCACGGCGGTGGGCGGAGCCGTCACCTTCGCGGAGCCGCGTCCGTCCGGTATGCCGGAGATCAGCGGTGTGGCCGTCGGGCGGATGAATGGCGTCACCAGCACCAGCCTGGCCGTGACATCGCCCCTGCAAAACCGCTGGCATCTGCTCACACCAGTGGGCACCGGCTACACCGAGCCGCGCGTGCATACCATCGGCACTGGCGTGGGCACCACCCTGCTGGGGGCTTTGGATATTCCTGGCATCGTGCCGACGGCAGAGGATGATCTGGCGCTGGTTAGTGTGCTGAATGGAGTCAATCTGGTGGAGTTGAAACAATTCCGCATGACGGCGGGCTCGGCCACCCTGCTTGACAACGGGGACGTGCCGGATGGCGCGGTCCGTCAGGGAAATCCCTTTGCTCCGGCGGCCGGCAGCGCCCAGCTTTTTGGTTATCTGCAAGCCTCCGGTGCCACCGACAGCTTCCGCGCCTGGCAACTCACCGGGGCAAATCCCAATGCCTCCCTGGTTGCGGCGGTGCTGCCTGCCGGTTCCTCCTGGATTGCTGCCAGCCTGGAGGGCGCGAACACCGACCTCGTATTTTACAAGACCGGCACCGCGTCCGGTTCCCTCCGCCGCATTCAACCTAACGGGGTAGGGTGGCTGCTGGCGGCCACGGTTCCTTTCACGCTGCCGGCTGAGGTGGAGGAGATCGTGCCGGTGAACACGCCTGGCGGCGGCCGGCTTTTGGTGCGCCTCGCCGATGGCAGCCTGACGTTTTATGGATACTCCGCCGCTGGTGGATTTTCCGCCGGAGTGCCCTTGCCGGTGAGCGCTCCAGCGGGCGTCCTGGCCGGGATGCTGCCGATGTCAGGAAATGCTTTCCGCCTGCTTTACGCGCCTGCTGCCGGACAATCGCCCACGGCCATGGTGCCCTTCTCCAACAGTGGCGCGGGCTGGGTGCAGGGATCCACGATCGCCCTGCCGGCGCTGAATAGCTTCGACATCTACGCCAATCTCTTCATCCTTTCCGGCCCGCTCTTCCGCACCGCCAATCCTGACCTTCTGCGCACCTACCGCTCGTCGGATTGGTCCACCGGGATCACGGTGCCCGCTTCCGCTCCCTATACGGTCACGGGGCAAACGGCGGATTTTGTCAGCGCCACCCAGGGCATCGGCACCTCCGCGCCGGTGAATGTGGGCGCGCTCAGCTCAAGCGCACCGGCTTCAGCGGCGAATCAACTGAATTCCCAATTTTCGTTATTTACCTTCGAATCCACCCTGGGCTCCCTGCCGGATACGGTGACGATTTCCCCGGCTCCGGGCAGCTACGATCACGCCGTTCAGTTGACCTTCAGCGGGATCGGGGTGGGCTCCGTGGTTTATTACCGGACCTCATCAACGGCGGCATTTCAGGCGTGGTTTCCCACCACCCCGCCCTGGCTCACTACCAACGCCACAGTGGAATACTATGTGATCTTCGCCACCAATGCCGCGCCGGTGCAGCGGGCCCTTTACACCTTTACCCTGCCGCCGGCCCGGCAGGATCAGGATGGCGACGGCGTGCCGGACTTCGTGGAAATCGCCAAGGGGCTCAGCCCATCGGGAGGAAGTGATAGCGATGGCGATGGCTTCTCCGACCTCAGCGAACTCCACGCCGGCACCAATCCGGATCTTTCCACCAGCAAGCCAAGCGCCCAGCCTTCCCCCACCGCCTCGCCGCTGGTGGATATCATTCCCCAGCCACGTCTGGTGGGCGGAGCGGCGGACGGCACGGTAGCCGTAGGCACTCTGGTCAATGCCTACGATCCCGCGCATGGATTGCTCGGCACGGGCACCGTGGCTGCCGGAGGGGCCGCCCGGGTGGCTTTGCGGGATCTCTCGCCGGAAACGGGTTTTGCCGTAGTGCGCACGGAGCCGCATTTTGTGGTGACTCCCCTCATCAGCGGCGCTCCGCTGCGGGGCAAGGAAATGCTGGCGGTGATCCCGGCGCTGCCCCAGGAATCCTGGAGTTATGGCACCACCAACGGCGGCACCACGATCAATGAAACCTGGTCCTGGGGCGGCTCAAACTTCCGTGAGGGATCTCCTGATTTTCCTACCCAAAATGCCGCTGAATCCACCGCGCCACAAATCATCAGCAGCACCTGGAGCAGCCTCCAGGAGGATCTGGCGTGGGGGGCCTCCACCACTGGCAACCGCAGTGCGAATTCATGGATCACCCAATACCAGGCCGCTTCCAGCACCACCGCCCGGCCTTACTTGAGCGTTAGCATCACCCCGGAGAGCACCCTGCGGGCGCTGCTGCTGGAAGAGGTTTCCTTCACCGTTTTCAGCCCCATCCTGGGCGGCGATCTTCTGCAACGCTTCAGCCTCACCGCCGACCGGGCCCGGGACCTTGGCGACCGCACCCACAGCCGTGGAGACGCCGCCCTGCTGCGCCAGGGAAATCCTGCCAGTTTCTCCACGATCCGTTACCGTATGTTGAATGTCCTGCGCCACCTGGATGCATTGGCTATCGCCACAAAAACCCGGGCCGAGCGCACCGCCCGGGAAATTTACGCAGCCACCCCGGGCAATACCACGGATGCCCCTCTTGATGCCCTGCGTCAATATGTGAGGACTGGAGTCATCCCCACGGCGTATCGTTCTGCGGTTTCAGCCACAGACCCCCAACTCGCTACGACCTGGAATCAATTGCAAACCCTGCGCAACACCGCGCCCGTCCGTCCCCTGCAAACCCTCACGCTGCGCCGCACCGCCGCCAATGGCACCGGTCCTTGGCTCCTGACCAATCCTGCGGATAACTCCCAGCTCGCCCTGATCACGGAAATCGGGTTCCCTTATCTGGACGCATTCTTCAACCTGCCTGAGGTCGATGATGAAGTCCTGGTTACCGGCTATACCGACACCCCCACGGTGGGCGGCCATCCCAGCATGGAGGTCCTCAGCTGCAAGTGGGAGCTGAGCGAATTCGATGCTGTGGTGGATACCGATGGCGATCTGCTGGGCGATGCCTGGGAGCGCCGCTACTTCGGAAGCCTTTCCAATAACCGTCAGGACCGCCGGGATGGATCCATTTACAGCCTTGGTCAGGAATATTTCGCCGGCACCGTGCCCACGGATCCCACCAGTTCGCCTCCGGGCCCGGCTGTGGCCCTGGAGCTAAGCAATCTCCGGATGTCCGCCGGCACCGCGCCCGGGGAACTCTGCGTCTGCGTGGACTGGCCGGCCGCCTATTCCCGCTTTGTGGAAATCGGCTTCCGGGACTCCACCGGTCTCTCCAGCTTCACCGAAGTCAGCGGCCTCACCCAGGAATTCCTCGCCGGCCGTTTTGCCCTCAACATCAACCCCGCCGCCGCTCCCCGCCGGTTTTTCCTGCCGTTTGTGAGATTGCGGTAGCGGTTTGACCGCCTTTTTTTGTTTCCCGCATATCCCGTCTCGCTTGAAAACCATATAGTTGAACAGAAACCTGGAAAGCATTTCCCCGGGCCGATTGAGAATTGCGGCGTTCTTAAATGCGAACTCGAAATCCGCTTCGATAATCGACGCGAGGCCGCTTCCCGCACCGTTGTTCACGACAAGGACATCACCTTTTCCCGGGCGCGTTTTCGGGGCGATTTCTTTGAAGTCATCATCCGAAACGTAAAGGCAGGAATCGAAATCAATCAGTCCTGGTTTGACATGCTTGGCGGTTACTTGGCGAACACCAGCCTCGACTGTTTTGGGTTTGCTGTGAAATCCATCGGTCACGTTAAGCATCGCGTTGCCAAGATAGATGCATCCACAGCCACGTTTCAGGAATATTGAATGGGCCCTTTTCTGGTGGGCCGGGAAGCTGAGACCGCCTAAATTGCTTAGCTGCTATCAGCCGCTCACGTTCTTTCTCAATGTTGGCGACGGCGGGTTGCGCCGGAACGTCCTTGGGGTCTTGGGGGACGAGTTTGCCTTGGACGGCGAGGGTGAGGATGGATTTGCGGAGCTCGGCGGGGGGGATGGCGCAGGACGGGTCGAAGAGGAACGGGAGGGTGGGCGCGTCGGCAAAGCGGGCCAGCGACGCCCGGGTGAGCGCGGCGTGCTTCGTGGTGCGTTCCTGCTGCTGCGCCTCCAGCCGGTCACACAACCCCATCAACTCATCCGCCTTCGTCACGATCCGTTTCTGCTCGGCGGGGAGTGGGAGGGGAATCTCAAATTTTTCGATCATGCCCTTCGTCAGCGCCTCGCGTGCCGCGCCGACTTGGACCTCGTCGACTATTCTTTGAATCACGGGACTGGCTAAGAACTTCGACAGGAACTGAGCATTGAGTTCTTTGATCGGGCGGATTATGGCAACGTGCTGGTTGACCCTCGCGCCCGCCATTTCCGATGGTGCGGTGGTAACGCGGCCAATCGAAGCACCGGTAATGTTCAATAGCACGTCGCAGGGCTGGACGGTAACGTTGGAGAGTTGTTTCGCCTGCTCATCGCTGAGGAAGACAATTCCCTTGGGCTCGAATGTTATTGGGAAAAGGCGGTGGTCTTTAGCCCCACAAGGACGTGGCACTTGAGCACGCGATGGTAAAAGACGAGGTCCACAAAGAAGTGCTCATCACCGATGAGGAGGCGCTTTTGCCGGGCCTCGAAGCAAAAGCTGTGCCCATTTCGGGGAGGAAGTCCTGGAGGCGGTCGAGCAAGGCGTCTTCGAGGTCGGTCTCGCCCATAACATCGCGGGAGCGAAGGCCGAGGAACTCGAAGATGTAGGGATCGCGGATGATCTGGGCGGGCTGAAGGGTTTCTGCTTTGGCGTGGGCGGTGGCGGAGAGCTTGGCTTTGTTTTTTGATAGGCCGCTGCGCTGTTGGTAGAGGCTGTCGATCTGGCGGCGCAGCTCGCGGACGGACCAGTTGCCCCGGATGCACTCGATTTCGTAAAAGCGGCGCTGGGTGTCGTCGGGAAGTTGGATCAGCCCGGAGAGGTGTATGAAGGAGAGGCGGTGGATCAATTGTGGAGTCACCGGCTCCTCAATTTCAGATTCGGCAGTCACTGACTTCCGAATTGAGGGTGGCTGGAGAGAGGCGAACGGGAGCATCGCGGCGAAGCCGGAAGCTTCGAGCGATTCGGCAGTCACTGACTGCCAAATCCGGGGGTAAACCTGGTAGAGCTGCCGATAGCGCCGGAGTTCACGGGGTGTGACCTGTGGCAAGCCATGAGAAGCAAGCCGCTGGGAGAGTGTGGTCATGAGGTTCTCCCCATAGCTTGCCCGATCAGCTCCCTTCTGCTCAAATTCAACGATGCAGTGTCCGATATACCAATTCTGCTGAGTTAGCCCGACATTGACGGCCTTGGTGGCAAACTCCTGGGCCTGTTGGTGGATCTGGACAATCGTCCCCACCAGCGACTACCCGCCCAAAAAAAGCCCCGCCAAGGCATTGACGAACTGGACGAACCCTGGACCATCTGGTCCACAGTCAGCCGTTTTGCGGGCCTCGGGTGCATCCTGCTGCTCATCGCCATCATTTCCGTCCCGTTTTTCCCCCCTCCCGCAGCTGCCGGCAATTAAATGAGGAAGGCCGCGGGGTCGCTGTCCATCGGGATGCCCTGCGGCTGATCCCATTGACGGTGATAGAACCCTTGGGCACCACCAGGCGCTGGCCGGCTTCCGGCAGTTCACTGCTAACACTCTCTCCCAGGGTCAAATCATCTGCAAATGCCACGCCAGCCAGCGTCAGCCGCCCCCCTTGCGGCGTCACACTGAGATTTTCCACGCGGCCAATGCTTTCTACAATGCCAGTAATTATGCTTCAGGTGAAGGCCAAACAGAAAGTCGGGCAACCAGCAAAGGTGGCTCTCAAAAAACCGGCTAATTAAAACACTGGTCACTTCTTGCCAGAGGATCGACTTAAATTGTTTGGGGTTCGCCCAGATGGACCGCCGGACTTTTCATTTCGCCGAAGGGAACTCCAACAAATTCTGGTCCGTCGAAACCACTGGAACCAAAACCCCCGTCCACCCCCGCACTGCTGGCCAAGCCCAAACAAAAAGCAGCCCACAACCGAACCCAAAAAGCCAGAATAATTTATGAAAAGAAATCCTGTCCTGCCAAGTAAAAGTTTATGGTTTTCCAGAATTTATAGTATCCCTTCCCCCACCTTTGACGCTTTCAATCGACTTCATGAATTCCTCACTCAATCCTTCGCTGTCCCGGGCTGCGTCATCCATCCTGCGGGTGATCCGCCGTTGCCTGCCCGGCATGCTGGTGCTCTACGGGGCCGGACCCGCCTGGGCCTTTCCGCCGGCTCCCTATTACACCCTCTACGGCATGGTGCGCGACCAAGTCGGCCAGACGGTCACGGCGGAGGGTGCCGAGGTCATTCTGCTCAAGGGCGGGGTGGAGGTTGGCCGCACGCCCATCACCTCCAGCCAGACCGATCAGAGTTATGAACTCCAGATGCGGATCGATCAGAACCGCGGTGGCACCACGTTTTACACGGACAAGGCGATCGCCGCCGGTGGGCTCTTCAGCCTCGTGGTCTCGATGAACGGCGCCTTGTTCTACGCGATCGAGGTTTCGGGGAACCTGACGGCGGGCAAGGGCGGGGAGCGCGTGAAGCTCGACCTCACGCTGGGCGAAGATCTCGATAAGGACGGAATGCCGGATGTGTGGGAGGCGTGGCAGCTCTATCAGGCCGGTCTTTACCCGGATGCGAATGGCAAGTGGAACCTCACGCTGATCGACCGGAACGGCGACTTTGACAAGGACGGCCAGAGCAACCTCTTTGAATACCTCGCGGGCACCTTCGCAGGAGACGCTACGGAGACGTTCAACCTGACCATCAAGGAGAAGCTGCCGCAGAGCGTGCGCTTCGAGTTCTACGGGATCACCGGCAAGGTTTACACCCTGGAGAGCAGTGTGGACCTGAAAACCTGGACGCGGGTGCCCTTTGCCATCGGCACGCCCGGGGCGGGGAGCCTGGGTTACCGGGCGGGCGAGGTGGGAATTCTCTCCGCCTTTACCCTTCCGCGCTCTGCCAACAAGGAACTCTACCGCCTCACTGTCCGATGAAATCTTTTCTCCTTGCCCTCGTTTCGCTTTTCCTCGCCGCCACCGCTCACGCGCAGTGGCAGAGCACGACCTACACGCTCAAGAGCGGGTGGAACTCCATCTATTTGCACGGAGATGCGAGTTACGCCACACTGGAAACACTTTTCGCCTCGCAGTCTGCGGTGCAGGAAGTTTGGCGGTGGAACCCGAATCCCAACCAAGTCGGGTTTACCAGCACGCCGTTGCTTCCCAGCAATGGCACGCCGGAGTGGAGCAAGTGGGTGCGCGGTGCGGTGGGTAACTCGCTCATCGGCATGACCGGCCAGTCGGCCTATCTGGTGAAATGCTCCGCTGCGGTGTCGGTCGCCATCGCCTACAAGCCGATGCCGCCCAGCAACACCTGGGTGCGCAGCGGCGCGAACTTCCTTGGCTTCCCCAGCAGCAATGGGGCGGGAAACTTCCCGACTTTCTCGAGCTACTTCGCCACCTTTCCCACGGCGATTGCCGCGAATGCCAAGATCTTTAAATACGTCGGAGGCGATCTCGGCGCGGGTAACCCGCTGCAGGTCTTTTCCACTGCGACAGAGCGGGTCGATCGCAATCAGGCCTACTGGTTCTCTTCCGAGGTGGTGGGAAATTTCTATGCCCCGGTCCAGATCAGTCTCTCCAGCACGGACGGGTTTGCTTTTGGCCGCCGCGGCTCGGTGATCACGGCCCGCGTCATGAACCGCACCGCTGCGGTGATGACCTTGCGGATCGCGCCGGTCGCCTCCGTCAGCCCGCCACCATCGGGTCAGGAGCTCATCACCGCCGGGGTGCCGATCACGCGCCGCACCCTCGATAATCAGGCGGCATGGGTGGAAACTCCGATCTCCGCCGCTTATGACGAGGTCATCGCGCCGAATTCCACTGTCGAGCTGAGCTTCGGCATCAACCGCAGTGCCATGACCGGTGCGGCAAACGCGCTTTACGCCTCGCTGCTGCGCTTCACCGACTCGGCCAATACCTTTGACATCCTCATCCCGGCCACTGCGCGCAAGGACACGCTCGCCGGCCTCTGGATCGGTGAAGCTACGGTCTCGGCGGTGGAAAGCAAGCCACTGGCGAATGCGGTGAAACCCGCTGGCAGCTCGTTCCCGCTGCGCTATATCATCCACGTCGACGATGCCGGGACTGCGCGGGTGCTTTCCCAGGTGTTCATGGGCCCGATGGCTGCCGCGCCCTACGACTTCGGCCTGTGCAAGTCCGAGGCCGGCTTGAAGGCGGATGCCAAATCCGCCGCCCGCCGCATCGTCGCCACCCACATGCCGCTGGACCGGGCGCTCGATGGCGTGGCCAAAGCGGGCGAGCCGGCAGGCAGTGGCAGCTTCGCCCTAGGCAGCACTCTGACCCGCACCATTGCCACTCCCTTCGACGATCCGACCAATCCCTTCGTCCACCAGTATCACCCGGATCATGACAACAAGAGCGGCCAGACCACGCTCGTGGCCGGCCAGGAAAGTTACACGGTCACCCGCACCGTCAGCTTCACCTTCACCGCCACTCCGCCGGGCGGCGCGAGTGTCACCGGCTGGGGCAGCAGCGTGATCGGCGGCACCTATGCCGAGGCCGTCAGCGGGCTGCACCGGGACAGTGTCGGCGTCGGCACCGGGGACGGACTCCGCCTCACCGGCACCTTCGAGCTCCGCCGCGCCTCGGAACTCGGCACCCTCAATCCCTGATCTTTTCGCCAGAACCGCCACCGTCCACCTCTACCCTCACCCTTCTCAAAACTCGTATGAAACTCCGCCACCTACCCTCCTTGTGCGCCGCCTTGCTGGCGCTGTGTCCCACCCTCGCCACCGCGCAAAGCACCAGCGCCGTCCCGGGCTTCATCAGCTACCAAGGCCGGGTGGTGGATGCGGCGGGAGCCAACGTCGGCGCCGGCACCCCGGTCAACCGCACCGTCATCTTCCGCATCTGGGACAACCCCTCCTCCACCGCGACCGCCAACCTCATCTACTCCGAGGCCCAGACCGTCACGGTTTCCGAGGGCGAGTTCAGCGTGCTCGTCGGCCAAGGCGTCGCCAACCCCACCCAGACCTTCAGCTACAGCGAAGCTGACAGAAAGCTCGCGGATTTCGGCACAGCCTTCAATGGCAGCGCCCGCTATCTGGGCGTGACCGTGGCGGCCGCCGCCACCATTGCCACCACCGACAATGAGATCACCCCGCGCCAGCAGATCGTCTCCACCGCCTTTGCCATGCGGGCCAAGTTCGCGGAGAGCATCGGCAGTTCCACGGATCTCACCCTCACTCCGCTCAGCGGCACCGCCAGCAATTACGGCCTCGGCTGGTATGGCACCGGCCGCCTGTTCGGCACCACTGCCGTCGACGGCCCCGTGCTCTATGGCAACAGCGGCGGCGGCCTCGGATCCAACAACGGCTCCGCCAAAACCCTCGCGCTGCAGTGGAACGCGGCCGGCCAGATCGGCGTCGGCGCGACCACTTTCGACACCAATAACAAACTGACCCTCCAGGGCGACGATACCGCGACTCCTGCCCGACAGTTGGTCATCCGCGGCAACACCGACCCCACCAAGCGCCTCAACATCGGCTTCGATACCACCGGCAACCAAGCGACCCTCCAGTCCTACACCGCCGCCTCGACTGCGGGCAACCTGCTGCTCAACCCGAGCGGCGGCAACGTTGGGATCGGGACCACCTCCCCCGGCCATGCTCTGACCGTGGGTGGTAATCCAGGCGATGTTCAGTCAATCAACTTCCGTTCCTTCGACACAAAGTCTGTCAACTGGAAAGGCGGCGGGGCATTTGGTGGTTCCACTGTTGCCGTCATCATGGGCGAATCTCAGGGCATCGCTCAGCTTGGTGGGCACTCTGCCACATTGAGTACATGGAAAGATCTTACCATCAACGGGGGAGGCGGCAACGTGGGGATTGGGACCGGGACCGCCGCTCCGACAGCCAAACTCGACGTGGCGGGTGATATCAAGTCAAACGGCAAAAGCGTGCCCGTCGCCGAGGAAAATCTCCGCATCATTCGCGGGACTGTAACTGGGGAAGGGGTGATTGTCGCTGGAACAGGATTTACAGTGGCGAAAAATAGCGCTAACGACGTTAAAGTAACTTTCAACGCGGGCACCTTTAGCTCGGCTCCTTCGGTGGTCGTTTCACCGTCAGATACGTCCGCCGGTTGGACGCAATATGTTAGTAGCATTTCATCCACTGCGTTCTACTCCGGCGCTGCTTTAAGCGGAGTAGGGTATGGTAGACAGAATTTCACTTTCATCGCCATCGGCCCGCGCTGAGCCGTGCCGGAAACCTTTGTCCCATCTGCCCTGATACGCCGGTTTCCAGTTATCGCCGTTGCCGTGCCTGCTTCTCTTCTCTGACCGTTATGAACCTCCGATTCCCCACCTTGATGGCCGTCCTCGCCGCGCTGCTCTGCGCCCCGGCGGCCCATGCCCAGTTTGAATTGAAAGGCGGTGCGACCAACTTGCTGGATAAACGGAAGGCAGGCGCCTCGCCGAACGTTTCCGACCAAGGCAGGGTAACCTCGATCACCGTGCGCGGTGGTGGCAGTGGCTATCTCTCCGCGCCCGCGGTCACGATCGCGGCCCCCACCAGCGGCACGACCGCCACGGCCACGGCCACGCTTACGGCCGGGGTGGTGACGGCCATCACGGTCAACATCGAGGGCAATGGTTACACGGTCGCCAACCCGCCAGCGGTGACGATCGCAGCGCCCAAGGTGCCCGGCACCCCGCCGGTGACCAACGTCCAGTTTGCCGGACGCGCGACCACCGCAGCCAGTTCGGCTGCTTTGGGCACGGGGGATCAAGTTCTCTTCATCAAGGTGACCCAAGGCGGAAGTGGCTATTCATTCCCACCAAATGTCACCTTTTCCGGCGGTGGCGGCAGCGGCGCCGCGGGCACCGCCGTGCTCTCCGGGAACAGTGTGGTCTCGGTGACGGTTACGGCTCAGGGCAGCGGCTACACTTCCGCGCCAGTTGTTAGACTAAACGGTGTAGGGAACTCGGCCACTGCGGTGGCTTTGATCAGCAGGTATCCCAGCGCCTTTGCGCTCACGAATGGCGGCGCGCTGGTCACGCCGCTGGTCACGCAGGTCCAGCTAAAGCGCAGCAGTTTTGGCTATGCCTTCGCCTCGGGAGTCCCGCTCTATTCCATGGGGGAAGAAATCAAGCGGCCGTCTGTCAATCCGGCAGGTGCGCCGCTGGCGGACAGCAACTATTGGCGGGCCCAGCCCGTGCAGCCGGGCGAGACCTTCAGCTCCGCACTCCTGAACAACACGGTGGCCGGGCTCACCCAGCCGCTGCTGCCGAAGGGCAGCGTGGCGGTGACGAAATGCTCCACCGACAAAAGTGTGGTGGAAGTGACCAGCGTGCCGGCGGGCCTCACCGTCGGCGCCACCCTGCTCGGGCGCGAGGTGCAGCTCATCAATGGCACCACGCTGACGCTGTCCGGCCCGGCCAATGCGAACATCACCGCCAGCACGGCCAAGGATTTCCTGCCCTATCAGCCCTACTACTACAGCCCGCACGCGGACAAGGTCTATGCCAGCCAGACCGGCCGGGTGACGGTCACCTGGGTCTCGGCCGTGCCGGACACCTCCGCAGCCGGTGAGTTCACGCCGACTTACAAGTTCCGGCGCGAGACCTTTGCGGTTTCATCCGCTTCGCAAGTCGAGCCACGGGTCATTTACTGGACGGAGAAAACCTTCGATGGCCCGCTGGTCCGCATCCCGGCCGGCCGCATCGAGCGGGTGAATCCGGTTTTCAATTCCTTCTTCCCCGGCCAGGCGGTGGAATACACCCCCGTCGGTGGTTCGATCAACCCGTCAATCGCCGCGCCGGCAGAGTCGCGCACGCTGTGGTTCGACACGCTCTCCGGTCTGCCCGCTCTCCACGCCTACAATGCGGAGGGCCGCGTCTTCGTCGAGTATCTGGGTAGCGAGATCGAGGGCCAAGCCGGCCGCCATCAGTTCCTCGGTGCCGACATCGTGGAAATCCGCCGCAGCGCCGAGGTGGAGACCCTTGTCACTCCGCTGGGTGAACAACTCCGCCCTCGTGAGGGACCCAAGAAAAATGGCGACGACCAGATGAGCCCCTCGCTGCCCACCCTCGCCACCGCCGTGGCCGGCAAACCGCTCTACGGCACCTTCATCCGCCCGGATGGGATCACCGAGTACTATGCCGAGCGTGAGAACGTCAATCCCGACAACATGGTCCTCTACTGGATGGCGAAGTTCGACGCCTCACTCCATACCGTTTCCGGCGGTGCCATTGCCGGCCTGGATATCTCATGGCCGGTGGCCAAGCGGAACTACCTCCACCAGTGGCCCACCAGCCCGGCCGCCTACGAGCCGGTGACCGTTACCCAGACCGGCGCGGATGCCACTCTCGGGCCGAAGTTTGAAGCCATCAGCCTGCCAAGCCTGGTGTTCCAAGACGATCCGGCGGAGCTGGAAGCGAAGATCGACGGCGGCTCCCAGCGCCTGCTGGTCGAGTTCACGTCCAGCAGCTCGGACCGGCGCAACCGCTCGCTGCTCAAGTTCAGCTCGGTCGCGGGTGCCCAATATCTGCGCTTGTGGATCGAGTCGGAGGACGCGCTGGGCTCGCCCGCCATCGCCGATAATCCCGCGACGCCGGGCGACGAATCCCGGCCTGCGGTTTACACCCTCAACGACCTGAATGGCGACGGCGTGCGCGACTGGTCGCCTGCGACGGCCATCGGTGCCACCACCGGCGGGCGGACCGCCGCCACGGTGGGCAGCCGTATCGAGGCCCCCGGGCCGGGCTATGAGATGGCCGGTTACATCTCCGGCGGCACTTGCTATTCTGCGGCGGCTTATGTGAATCCCCTCGGCTCCGCTGGCTTCCCCGGCGGCGCTGCCGGAGCCATCATCCCGGTCAACGCCTTGTCCGGAAAGAATCAACTGACCGTCTGGTGGTTCAAGAAGGTTTCCTTTCCCGCCGCCACGAAGGTCGAGCCGTTCTACGTGCCCGCCATCGCCGCGCAATACGACGTGAGCTGGCCGGCGGCTCCGCAGGAGCTGGTGATCGCCTCACTCAAGGGGCTGGAAAACCCGGGGCTCACCTCCGTCCAGGCCTCCGGCAGCATCTATCGCCAGCCGGATCCCGCGCTGCCGGGCTACAACCCCAACGAAGAGCATGGCCTGCTGATCGATGGCAATGTCTTTGCCCTCCGCGATGACTTGAACAACCTCGCCACCAGCTCCCAGCCCCTCGTCTTGCTGCAATACACCGATGCCGGGGACAAGCGTCCTGCCATGCGCGTGGCCAAGGTGGTCCGCCAGACGGCGACTTACCCGCTGGTTTACGACAAAATCGCCGGCACGCCGCTCACCCCGCCCACGCCGCTGTCACTCCTGCCGCTGCCGAAGAAGGCCGATAAATCGGTGCGCAATGAAGAAGTGGAACTCACCAGCAAGGATACTTTGCCGCTGCTCGCAACCGCCGGCGCTGCAACCATCAATTACAGGGCTGCCTATGACAAATTCACCTTCGAGGATCGCAAGGGTACGCATCATTTGTTCCGCGGTGCCCACGCCAAAACCAGCGCCACGGCCACCGCCGTCCTTGGAGGACTCACCTCCGCCAGCTTTACCATCACTCCTGGCACGAGGCTCTATTCCGTGGGACCCAGCGTCACCATCAGCGGCGGCGGCGGCACGGGTGCGGCAGCCACGGTGTTGCTCACCGGCGGTCTCGTTACCGGTATTCAGATGACCAACAACGGCACGGGATACACCACGGCACCGACTCTGACTTTTTTTAGCGGCTCCCAGTTGAACTTAGGCACCGCACCCACGGCCGATGGGAATGCTAACAATTTTTGTGTGACCTCGATCGCGGTCACCGCCAAAGGCAGTGGCTACACGACCCCGCCCGTCGTGAACGTGGCCCCGCCCGCCAGCGGAACGCCCGCCACGGCCACCGCCGTCCTTGGCGGTCTCACCTCCGCCAGCTTTACCATCACTCCTGGCACGAGGACCTATTCCTTGGCACCCACCGTCACCATCAGCGGCGGCGGCGGCACGGGTGCCACCGCCACGGCGCTGCTCACCAGCGGTTTCGTCACCGGGATTCAGATGACCAGCAACGGCACGGGATACACCACGGCACCGACCCTGACTTTTTCGGGTGGCACCCAGTTGGCCGCCGGCACCTCGTTACCCTCGGCCATTGGAAACACCGACGGTTTCTGCGTGACGTCGATCACGGTCACCGCCAAGGGCAGTGGCTACCCCGCCGCGCCCGAAGTGAGAATTGCCGCACCGGCGGTTTCCTTCGGCATGAAGTTTTATTACACCCAGCGCGCGGACTTCGATTTCCCTGCCCGGGCCCTCAACGCGCAGCCCGCGGTGGGCAGCATCCAGCCGTTCATCGCAGACGAAAACGACGGAAAGGGATCTTCCGTCACCCTCACCTATCTGCCGAAGTGGCCGGACGATCCGTCCCTGCCGGTGGCGCAGCAAAAAGTGGTGCCGGAGCTGTTGATGGCGGAAACTCTAGCAAAGCAGAAGGCCAGCTATAGCAATGGCGGCGGCCTCCCCCAAGTGCTCGGCCAAAGCAGCGCGCAGGTTGTTTATCAGCAATCCATGGCCAAGACCTTGAATGCCTCGTCGGTGGCCTTGCACGATCCGATCTGCGCGAAAAAGTCGGCCTTGGCCAAACTGCCCTCAGGGATCCGGACCAGCGACTACGCTGGCAAAACCTATTTCCAGGGCCTCGCGCCCCACTTGCAAAACCGCTTCTATTACGATGCCGTCCAGAAAGAACTGGTGCTCATCGGCGAGTTTGTGGACGAAATCGCGACCCTGGATTATTTCAATCTCAACCAGCTCAGCACCCAGGATGTGGCGGATCTCAAGGCCATTCTCCCGGCGGCCGCTGCCGCTGCCCACAGGACAGTCTGGGATGCCGCCATCGACGGGCTTGCCACCACCCTGAAGACTTACCGTGAAAGCACCAGCAGGCCGGGCACCTATGAGGTGGTCGCCGCGCTGAATCAGACGATCCCGGTGAAGGGACGCTCCGACATCACCGATCCGGACACGGCGGTGGCCGGGTATGCCCTGAGTTCCACCGGTTCCGGCACCGGTTATGTGACGCTGGTCTTCGGCAATGGCAGAAACCCCGATCAGACGCCGGAAGGCGATCCGGTGCAAATGCAGATCATCAAGGTGGTTCCCGACCTTTATCCCGGAGACCTCAAGGTGCTGCTTTCGTCCAACCCGCTCGATGAAAAAGTGACCGTGCGCCACAGCGGCGACTACGGTGGCCAGCCGGAGAACTTCGAGTTCCGCTACCGCTACGGATTCAATGACGGCAGCGGCCAGGCACCGATTCTGCCGCTGGACAACAGCACCCCGAGCCTCTCCTGGATCGATCCCGACAGCACTCCCTTCAGCCTCGGCAGCTCGATCCTGGTGGGGGCGGACCCCACCGCGGTCATCAGCAATCCCGCCGTGCTGATGGGCGATGTCAATTTCACCCTGAGCTACCGGCTCAAGGCCCAGGGCACCACCCCCGCAGGGACGTGGTCGAACTGGACCCGCCCGTCCCTCGTCGAAGGCTGGATCAAGCGCGTGCTCGCCAAGATCACGCCCTTCAACCAGCGGATGACAGATCTCTACAGCAACTCGCTTAACACCGATGTCTCCATGATCACCCAGGCCGGCACCCGCTGGGAGGGTGACATCGCCCTCAACATGGAGAACGTCAACGACGCCGGGCTCATCGAGATTTACGAGACCGTGCTCAACCGTGGCAAGGGCTTCACCATCAATTCCAACCTCGACACCGCCAGCACCAACAATGCGCTGATCCTCGCCGCCGGTTATCTCAACGACCTCTACACCATCCTCGGCAACGAGGCCTACGCGGACGCGGCCAATCCGACGATCTCCGTCGATGACAAGGACAGCGTGACCGAGGTGAACACCAGCCGCTTCGCCTTCGAGGGCCAGGTGGCCAGCTCGCTCGATGAGGAACTGGCCCTGCTGCGCGGCCGGGATGACTTCAGTGCCCAAGGCACGGCCGGGGCTCCCGCTTACAACCGCCTGTGGTGGAACTACACACGCGGCATCAACAGCGGGGAGGCCCTCTACGCCGTGAACTACAACATCAGCGAAAAGGCGGGCTCCAGCACCGCCAATGGCATTGTCGATGCCGCCGATGCCTACCGGATGTTCCCGCAAGGCCATGGCGACGCCTACGGCCACTACCTCACCGCGCTCAAGGGCTATTACAAGCTGCTCACCCACCCTTACTTCACCTGGACTCCCAGCGCGGAGACGGTGACGGTGCTCGGCGTGCCGGTGTCGGTGGACTACAAGGACGAGCGGAAATTTGCCGCCGCCGCAGCCAACGTCGGCCGCGCCGCCCAGCAGGTGCTCGGGCTGGTCCATCGCCAGAGCTACAAGGACGATCCGAATGCCGGTTGGTCGCAGTTCCGCGATGGCAAGACCAATCCCCGCACCACGGTGGTCCGGCGTCAGGGCCTGGATGAAACCGCCAGCCGCTCGACCCAAGGCGCCTTCTTCCATTGGATCGTCGGCAATGCGATGCTGCCGGATGTGGATAACGATCCGAGTCACAGCGGCGTGCAGATTGTGGACCGCACCACGGTGCCGGAACTCAACGAGCTGCCGTCCCTGGCGCTTAGCTACCAGACCACCATGGACTCCGCCAACGACCGCCTCAATCCGCTGGGCCTGTCCCCGGGGGCGATCGCCTTCGACCTGGATCCGTACTGGAACAACTCGCAAGGCCAGGAGCTCTCAGGCGTTGACGGGGGGGCCAGCCACTACGAGCAGATTTCGGCACGCGCCTTGCGGGCTCTGAACAATGCCGCCGGCTCCTTTAACCAGGCGGCCACCATGACCCGCCTGCTGCGCAACCAGGAGAACCAGATCAGCGACCTGCAGACCGCCATTCAGAGCGAGGAAGCCGCCTACAAACGGGAACTTCTGGATATTTACGGCAGTCCCTACCCCGGTGATATCGGGCCCGGGAAATATCCGCAGGGTTATTCGGATGCGGACTTTGACCGTTGGTGGATCATCGACCGGCCGCTCGACTGGATCGACACCACCAAGCCGGTCACCGTGACCTATCGCTATCCGGTGACGTATCAAACGTTCACGGGCGGGAAAATTGACGATATCATCAAGTCCTATGAAGGGGGCGATATGGACGATGACGGTCAGCCGGACACGGTGGAGAAAACCTTCCAGGTGACGCCGAACCAGTGGGCGCAGTTTGCCGATGTGGTCGGTCCGGGCACCGCGCTGGGCAAGCGGCCCAAAACCGGAGCCCTGCAGGACGCCTTGGTCGAGGCACAACTCGCCCATGTCGCCCTGCTGGCAGCCAGAGACGATCTGGATGACCTGAAGGCGCGTTTCGACCGGGAATCAGAGGTTTTCAAAGGCTTGGTGACCAGCCACAACGGTCAGCTGGGCACGACGGCGACCATCGGCACCGCATTGGTCGCAAATAACACTGCCGCGGCGGTTCTGGAATCGATCGGAGAGGCTAATATAATGGCCGGGGATCTCTTCGCTGAAACCGGAGAGCACATCTCAGAAATGCTGCCTCTTTCAGTGGGGTTAGCGCTTGATGCGACTTCCACGGCGCGGGGGGCTACGCGGACCTTAGCCGGTTATGTAAAAACTGTGTTCTATACTACAGCCGCGGTTTCAAACACGCAAGCCCGTGTCCTTCAGGCGACCGTGGGCGGAGGCCTCGAACTCATCAAAGAAAACACCCTTATGAGCCTCGGCTTCACCCAGGACGAACTGCAGGCCGCGTATGAATTTGAGCAGACCTACCGTGGGCTGATCGGGATGTATACCCGCTTCACCGAGCTGGCCACCGCCTACGAGACCGCCACGCAAAAGATCCAGAACTTGCAGGTGGCCGGCGAGGACCTCCGGCTGCGGCGGGAAACCCTGCGCCAGCGCGCCGCTGCCGTCATTAACGGCTACCGGACCAAGGACCTGACCTTCCGTACCTTCCGCAACGAGGCGCTGGTGCAATACCGGACCTTGTTCGACCTCGCGGGGCGCTACAGCTACCTCGCGGCCAAGAGCTATGACTATGAAACCGGCCTTCTCGGCACCACGCAGGGACAAGCGGTGATCAACCGCCTCGTCGCCTCCCGCTCGCTCGGGGATCTGACTGGCGGTGAGCCGCAAGCCACCACCAGCACCCTTGGTGATGCCGGACTGGCCGGCACCATGGCCCAGCTCAACGCGGACTTCGCCGTCGCCGAAGGGCGTCTCGGGATCAACAATCCGGATCACTACAACACGTTGTTCTCGCTGCGTCAGGAATTGTTCCGCATCCTGCCCCATGTGGGGCTTCTCAGCGAGATCGCCGGGACCCTCAGCCCGGAAGAAAGGGCCGAGAACATCGCGGCCAATGTTGAAGCCAATCTATCCAACGCTAGTTCCGATGAGGCCTGGCAGCAGACGCTGGAGCAGCACATCGTGCCCAACGTCATGACCGACCCGCAGGTGGCCGCCTATTGCCGCGGGCTGAAGAAAGCCGACGGCAGTGCGATTCCCGGCTTCATCATCCCCTTCAGCACCACCGTGGAGGACGGTAAGAATTTCTTCGGCCTCGATCTGGCTGCGGGAGACCATGCCTACAGCCAGAGCAACTTCGCCACCAAGATCGCCGCCGTCGGCGTGGCCCTGCCGGGTTACGTTGGCATGGCGGCTGGCGAATCCACCGCGCCCGGAGCCCTCAGCGCGACGCCGTATGCCTATTTGATTCCTTGCGGCAACGATTTCATGCGCACGCCGCTGGGCGACACCGGAGACGTCCGCAGCTGGCAGGTGGTCGATCAGGCCCTGCCGCTGCCCTACAACCTGGGAGCCAGTGATTTCAACACCACCCAGTTCTTCGGCCCGAACGATACCTTCGCCGAACGGCCATGGGTGATCCGCAAGCACCAGGCCTTCCGCATGGTGGCGGATCCCTCGCTCTACGAAGACGGCTCCCTGCCGACCGTCTTCACCAACGCCCGCCTGATCGGCCGCAGTGTATGGAACAGCCAATGGAAGATCGTCATCCCTGCCATCACGCTGCTCAAGGATGAGCAGATGGGCATGAATAACTTCGCCGCCAGCGTGCAGGACATCCAACTCTTCCTGCGGACCTACTCGAACTCCGGCAACTGATGAAGCGCTCCGGTCTCATCGCCGCCGCCCTCGGCTTGGCCGGGCTGGCTTATGTGTTGGGGCCGGGGAAAAGCCGTTCCCCGGCTCCCCCGGCTCCGGTGAGCCAGCCTCTGGCCTCCCGGGCCGTCGTCAAAATCGACCCTGCGGAAGTTTTCCGACGGGCCTTCTGGCAGCCCCCTGGCACCGGTGACCAGATTCTCCACGCCGAGCGCCGGGAGTGGACCGATCCCGCTGGCCTGAAACGGTGGGAGTGGTTCCTCGTCGTTGAGCCATCGACCGAACTGGTGAAATACCTGCGCGAAGACAACGCCTTCGGGCTGGTGCCGGTGCCGAAGGTTCCTGAGATGGCGGATGCTCCGCCGTGGTTCGCCTTCCGGCCGGATGAGGTGGATGTCCTGCAAGCCCCGCACGGCAACCTGCACTTGTTTTTCAGTAAAACCAAACGCCTGCTCCATGCCACCTCAAGCGGCATGGGTTTCCGGCCCGGTGCTCCGGAAGCCGTCAAAGCGGTGCCTCCCGTCCAGTCCCCCAGCGGGCGCCTGCCAACCCGCCCACCGCCCATCCCGGCGAATCCCTGAGCCCGTCCCTCTCCAGGAATGCCTGGCTTGACATCGGGTAGCCGGTGGTTGAGTGCCAGCGACCCCACCGGAAAAAACCTATCGCTTGTTCCGACTCCGTCAGGGGTCGCAGCACCCTCCTGCTCCCATCCGCCTGCTGCGCCTGCGACCCCTCCCGGGTCGGGAGAACCTGGCTTGGGTTCCGGTGGTGTCGCTGGCGATCAACCACCAGCTACCTGCTGGGATCCCTCCGGGATCAGTGATCCTGGAGACCGCCATATGCTGGGGCGACCGGCAAGCCATCCCCACTTTCTCCAAAGCGGCTGGGGCGATCGATTCATCTCCTTTCCCCAAGGTCCAGCACCCACCTTCAGGCAGGTCAGGATGTCAGAGGCCGCAAAATTACACATCCGGTTCAGGAGGTGGACTCCCTGTTCCACCACGCAAGCAGGAGCTGGCGGGCGCGGTAGAGACGGCCTTCGATGGCGCGGGGGGAGCACTTCAGCACGAGGGCAGCCTCCTGATAGGAAAGTCCTTCCATGGCGCAGAGGATGAGGATTTCCCGTGAGGCTGCCGGGAGGGCGGCCAGACCCTGTTGGAGCTTGAGCATGTCATCGCGGCGGACGGCGGCGAGGTCGGGACTGGCATGCGGGCACGCAGGAGTGGCGGTGAGCTGATCGAAGTTGGTGGTGGCCTGCCGCTGGCGGAAGGCCCGGGATCTGGCGCGGTCGCGGCATTGATTCAGGGCGATTTGATATAGCCAGGTGCTGAGCCGGGCCCGGGGCTGCCACGCGGGGAGGGCCTGCCAGGCTTTGACAAAGGTATCCTGACAAGCCTCGCGGGCGTCCTCCTCCAGGGCGAGCCATTGGTGGCAGACGCGGAAAATCATGTCCTCATGCAACTCCACGAGGGTGCGGAAGGCACCGGTGTCACCGGCCTGGGCGCGGCGGATGAGGCGGTTTTCCTGGGTGTCAGGAACGGTGGTGGCCTGAGCGCTGCTGGCCTCCGGCAGGGAAGCGAGGAGGAGATCAAGGCTCGGGCTGGAGGAGGATGCTGTCATGGGTCCATGCCGCCAGCTTGATGGCCTGGGCGGGGGTGAGGTGTTGTTTCATTCCGATAAAGTGGCGCAGGGTGGCCTGCTGGAGTTGCCCCTGGGCGGCGTGGAGTTTTTCCTGGGCGGCGATGATGGTGGCATCCGGGGCGGCGTCGCGGATGGCAATGGCGAGGTCGCTGCCGAGTTGGCGGATGAGTTGCCGCAGGCGCACGCGCTCGGCTTCATAGTTGGTTTCCAACTGGTCCAGGGTGGTGTGTTGTTCCGGGGTAATATCCAGTTGCTGGTGCATCCACTCGTGGAGGGATGGCGCGTGGCCTGGCGGAGCGCTGGCGGTTATTGGCGGCACGCGATGGGTGACGGACCATGCGGTGAGCGCAGCGACGGCAACCGTGGCGATGAGCCAAAGGATGATATTGCTGCGGGGATTCATGGAGGCGAAGGGGCGGACCGGGGCTCGACGGCTCCGGGCTGGAACAGGGTCAACGGGGGAGGGCCGGATTTGGATGCGGCGGTTTTGCGGCCCACCAGACTGGTAGCCAAGGCCGTGCCCAGCCCGAGAATGCCTGCAAGAAAAAGGATGCGGAGGCCGGGACGGCTGCCCGGGATCACAAAACGCATGCCGGGGAGTTTTGATAATATAGAGTCCGCCAGACCAGCCACTGGACTGGCTGGGGCCCCGCGGAGAAGCCGGTCGAGTTCAGGCAGATTCATAAGTCAGGAGAGGGGAGGGCGCCTTTTCCGGAAGGGGCCGGAAGTTCGTCCATGGGATGGAACGGGGTTTTGTCGTTCAAGCCATGAACGCAGGCAAACAATTTGTTCCGCCAGTTCGCCAGCAGTAGCAGTTCGCCAAATATTCGCTTCGCCTCCATCAAATTTATGGCACATCGTCCGTTTTTACTCATCACCACTTGTTTCACCTTCACCGCCCCGGCCCAGCAGTTCCCCCCGGCTCCGGGCGATGCCGTGGAATTGGAACCGATCATCGTGACCGGCAAAGCGGAGGATCTGCTGGGCATCGCCCGCAGCGCAACCAAGGGGCAGGCGAATAACGGGGAACTGAGCCAGCGTCCGTTTTTGCGGCGCGGCGAATTGCTGGAAGTGGTGCCCGGCGTAATCGTGACGCAGCATGCCGGTGGGGGGAAGGCGAACCAGTATTTTCTGCGCGGCTATAACCTCGATCACGGCACGGATTTCGGGATTTCGCTGGATGGGATGCCGGTGAATTTCCGGACCCATGCGCATGGTCAGGGGTATTCCGATTTGAACTTTCTGGTGCCGGAGTTCGTGGAGGGACTGGACTATTTTAAGGGGCCATATTTTGCGGAATTGGGGGACCTCTCCTCCACCGGCGGGGCGTCCTACCGGCTCTTCCATGAACTGCCGCAGGGCATCGCCAGTTTTTCGTTTGGCGAGAATGAATATTACCGGGCACTCCTCGGCGATTCGTGGAAAGTGGGGGATGGCACGCTGACTCTGGGTGGGGAGTTTTCGGAGGAAAACGGGCCATGGGAAATTCCTGACAACTACCAGCGGTGGAATGGATTTGTCCGCTATCACACCGGGGACGAAGACAATTATTTCGATGTCACGGCCCTCGGCTACCGGGGCACCTGGCACTCCACGGATCAAATTCCGCTGCGGGCCATCCAGTCCGGGCAGGTGGACCGTTTCAGCTCCCCGCAGACCACTGACACCGGGGAAACCAGCCGCTACAGCCTGCAATTGAACTGGCAGCAGAAGGACGGGAATACTACGACGAAACTGGATGTCTGGGGTGGTTATTACGATCTCGATCTCTTCTCCGATTTCACCTATTTCCTTGATGATCCGCTGCGGGGCGATCAGTTTGAGCAATTTGACAAACGCTTTTTCACTGGAGCGAATTTGACCCGGGAATGGCGCTACGACATCGGGAAGCTGGCCAGCACCACCACGGCGGGATTACAGACGCGGATGGATATGATGGATGGCATCGGCCTTTACAAAACGAAGCGGCGTGAACGGATCGGAACGGTGCGGGAGGACGACATTTTTGAAGGCAGTTACAGTTTGCTGGTGGATCACGGGACGCAACTGACGCCGTGGCTGCGCGCCGGAGCCGGCCTGCGGGGGGATCTGTTTTATTTTGATGTCGCCAGCGACCGCGCCGCGAATAGCGGCACGGATTGGGCCGGGATTGCCAGTCCGAAAGCCCAGTTGGTTTTCGGGCCGTGGGCGGAGACCGAAATTTATCTGAATGGCGGTTTGGGTTTTCATAGCAATGATGCCCGCGGGGTGACGATCAGCCGGGATCCGGTCAGCGGGGAGCGGGTGGACCCGGTGGATCCCCTGGTGCGGACGAAGGGCGCGGAGATTGGAGTGCGGAGCAATGCGGTGCCGGACCTGACGTTTACTGCCGCCTTGTGGGTACTGGATAGTGACAGCGAATTTGTCTATGTCGGTGATGCCGGGCGCACCGAGGCCGGGCCGGGATCGCATCGTTATGGCGTGGAGCTTTCCGCCTATTACCGCCCCACCACCTGGTTCACCTTGGATGGGGAATACGCCTGGAGCCACGCCCGCTTTGAAGATGTGCCGGGGGATGAATCCTACATCCCCGGGGCGGTGGAACACATGCTGTCCGCCGGGTTGACGGTGGGGCAGGAAAAAGGGGTTTATTCCAGTTTGCGGGCCCGCTACTTCTCCCCGCGTCCCTTGGAGGAAAGCGGCCGGGTGGAGTCAAAAGCCGGCTTCCAGGTGAATGCGCGGCTGGGCTACAAGTGGAAAAATTGGGATGTAGCGGTGGATTGCCTGAATCTGCTGGACCGGGGGGACAACGATATCGAATACTACTATGAAAGCCGCCTGCCGGGAGAGCCCGCCGCCGGGGTCGCGGACATTCACCTGCATCCGGTGGAGCCGCGTCAGTTCCGGGTGAGCGCGACCTATCGTTGGTGGGAGTAATGACGGGGCGGACCGGGGAGGGGATTATTTTTTCTGTCCCGCAGGTTCGCCCCCGGTTTCGGCAGGGAGGGATTTGTTGTCGAGCCAGACATATTCCTTCCAGGCGCCTTCGTAGAGCCGGACGTTGGGATAACCGGCGATGTATTTCAGATAAAAGCGGAGAGCGCTGCCTTCGCGGGAGGTGCCGCAATAACAGATGATGTTTTTATCAGGAGTGATACCGGCGGCTTCCAGTTCGGCTTTGACCCCGGCAAAGGGTTTGAATTTGTGGGTGTTGTCCTTTTCCACGAGGCGTGCCCAGTGAAAGCTGATCGCTCCCGGGATGTGGCCCTTGCGCAGCCAGATTTCGTCCTCGCCGCGGAATTCGTTGATGGGACGGGCGTCAATGAGGAGGTTGCCCGGTTTGCCGACATGCGCCTGGACGTCCTTTATGTTGGCAGCGGTGGTTTTGTCGGTTTTGGCCGGCAGCTTGCCGGGGGGATTTTGGAAGTAGTCCTGGACGGGAGTCAGGCCCTGCTTTTTCCACTCGGCGAGGCCGCCATCGACGATGCGGATGTCCTTGACGCCGAATTTTTCCAGCACGTGGACAACCATGGTGCTGCTGAGGATTTCGTCGTTGGGGAGCACGTCTCCCGTGGCGTAAATGAGGTGGGTGCGGTCCTTGTCCACCCCGGCGCGCAGGAGGAGGGTTTTGGTGAGGTCGTCCGGCAGGTATTGCACGGGCACGGCCTGGGAGGTACCGCGGAGGGAGTCGAATTCGAGGTGTTGGGCGGTGGGCAGGTGGGCGCGGAAGTAGTCCTTATAACCACCCCGCGTATCAAATACGATGGGGCGCTTGGAGGCGTCTGGATTTTCGATGAGGGCCTTGGCTTCAGCACAGGTGATGAGGCCGATGCCGGCGCGGACGCTGATGGGAAAGGCCAGCAGGGTGGCGAGGAGGAGAGTGCGGATTTTCATGAGGTTGGGTTGTTTGTGTTGGTGTTGGCAGGAATTTGAAGAAATTGGTCAAATTGTTTTTGGCTCTGGCATCGCCGTCACCCGGCAGATTGGCCCACGCTTCGCAGTTGACGCTTCCGCAGCTGAAAATATTTTCCGTGTTAGCTCAGGTCGGCGAAGCGCCGGGTCACCGAAAAAGTGAGGGCCGCGAGGACGGCGGCGCAGGGCAGGGTGATGACCCAGGCGAGGAGGACCGGGATGGCGGTGCGCCAACGGGCCTGCCGGGTGGTGATGCCGATGCCAAGCAGGGAGCCGACGGTGACGTGCGTGGTGGAAAGCGGCAGGCCCTGGATGGATCCCAGAATAACGAGAATGGAGGTCGTGAGATTGGCCACAAACCCCTGGCTGGGATCCATGCCGGTGATTTTGTGGGCGAGGGTTTCGGCCACTTTGCGGGCACCGATGAAGCCCCCGGCGGTCATCGCGAGTCCCACAAGCCACAGGCCACTTGATCCTGGCAAGGCGGCGGATCCGGCCAGCAGCGCGGCCATCTTGGGGGTGTCATTCAGGCCCCGCGCAAAACACACCGCCCCGGCGCTGAGGAAGTGCAGGGTGTCCCCCGTTTTGGTGCGGTGATCCGGTGCCAGGTGCAAACGCCGGAATATCAGATACAGCAGGGAGCCGAGGATGATCGCCACCACCGGTCCGAGCAGGAGGGGCTGGGCAAAAGAAGTGCCCAGTTTGGCGAAGTTCACTCCGCCGGGATTGGCCCGCAGGCCCGCGCCCAACAGACCACCGACGAGAGCATGGGTAGTGGAAACCGGAAAGCCCAGCCACGTGGCCGCGCCACCCGTGAGCATGGCCCCCACTGCACTTGACAAGAGAAACAGCGGGTCCCCAACCAGAGTATCCGGCACCAGTCCCTTGCCTGAGAACGCTTTGAGCAATTGCACGGCGAACCAGACGCTGGCCAGGGCCCCCGCCGCAGTGGTAAGGACGGCCCAATGCATCGCCTTCCGGTAGGAGGTGGTGCCACTGCCATAAAGCGACGCTACGCCTTTGAAGGTGGCATTGGCCCCATTGGCATACGCGATCAGGGCGACGGTGATGATGATGGCAAAGGCAACGGGGGCCGGGAACATGGTCACAGAGGAAAGGGTCCAGGATGCTAAAATGTCAGGCCCAGCTTGATTCCGAATTCCTGAGGCGCGCCAGGGGCTCCGGTGCGCACATCGGTATTCATGTTCGTGTAGTATTCCTCCTGGGTCAGATTGGTGCCATAGGCGGCCACGGACCAGTTCGTTCCGCGCCAGCCGATGCTGGCATTCAGCAGGCCGAAGGCGTCCTGCTTGAACTCGTTGCGGTTGAAGTCATCGAAGCGGGTCTGCCCCTGGGCGAGGAAAGCGATCTGGGTGAAAAACCCGGCGGCGAGGTGGAAATCGAGTGCGATCGCAGCGTCGAATTCCGGCACAAAGGGCGGCGTTTTTCCGTCCAGATTGGCCCCGGAAACGGGATCCTGATATTCAGTGAGGCGGGCGTGTGTCCAGCCGACGGAGCCCAACAGATCCAGTTGCGGGGCAACCTCAAAGCGGGACTCGAATTCCAGTCCATAACTGCGGGCGTGAGTGGCGTTGAAGACGGCGTAGTCCGTCTGCGTGAAGCTGCGCTCGACTTGATAATCCTCGGTCTCGTTCCAGAAGCCGGCGAGGTTGGCGGTGAGTTTGCCGTCGAGCCATTGGGTTTTCACCCCGACTTCGGTGGCCTCGGTTTTTTCATCATCAAAAGGCACATAACGCTCATCATCCGCATAGGCGCTGTAGCCGCCGGGCTTGAAGGCGTAGGTCGTTTTAACATAGGCGAGAGCGTCTTCCGTGAGGTGCCAATCCAGCCCGGCGGTGGGCGTGACGTGGAGCCAGTCCCCGCTCAGGGCGAGGTGGCGGGCGGCTTCGTTGATGGGGGTCAGCGTGTTGATTTTGGTGGGTTCGATCTCGGGGAAGGGAGGGAAGCCGTCCACGGGATCAATCGAGGTGTTGACCGTCGTATTGGTATCTGCCTGGCCACTGGTCGCTTTGTCGCGGCTCAGGCGGCGCTCCACGTAGTCGAGGCGCGCCCCCACGTGCAGCGTCACCGGCTTCCACCCGCTCCAGTCGAGGCCGCCGTAGAGCGCGCAGGCCTCTTCCTTGATCTCATGGGTGGTCCGCTGCTGGATGGCAATATCTGTCAGGGAGACGGCAGTGGAGCGGGTGGTGAGAGGGATGAGGAAAGGGCCGTAGGGCGTGGGAATGGTCTGCTGGATAGGGGTGATAATGTAGTCTGTGCGGGACTGCTGTTGATTGATAAAGCGGTCACCCAGGCCGTGAATCGTGCTCCATGAGCCGTAGGCCCCGGCATTCCACTGCAGGTCGGCGGCGGGGTCGTTACTGGCAAAGCGGAACTCCTGGCTCCAAATTTCCTGGTCCTGTTTCAGATTGATGGAGCCCAGGTCGGTGGGGAGGAAGTCGAGGTCGGTGATGTAGGGATCAAGTTTCCAATTCCGCCGGGAAGTGACACTGAGGAAGCGCCACTGCGGATTCTCATAGGAAAGGCGCAGGGCTTCGTTATCGGTGCGGCGTTCCTGTTTGCCAGGGACGTTGGAATTCACATCTTGGAAAGCGCTGCGGTCCAGGGCGGTGAGGCGCGGCGCGCCGTCATGGTAGTCATCAAACGCTCCGGTGAGGCTGACTTCCCAGCCGGGGGCAGGTTTCCAGAAGAGGCCACCATTCAGCCCCCAGTGTTCCTGATCGTCGACATGGGTTTGCGTTTGTGGATTCCAGAGATAGCCATCGCGGGTTTCGTATTGTCCGCCGAGGCGGAAGCCAAGTTCCTTGCCGGCGAGGGGGCCTTGCAGCCAGAGGTCGGTCGCGTGGGATTCGTGGGAACCGTAGGCATAGTTGAGGGCACCTTCATAACGATCCGTGGGCCGGCGGCTGCGGATATTGATCAGGCCACCATAGGCATTGCGTCCCACCACGGTGGGTTGCGGGCCGCGCAGGAATTCCACGCTGTTCACCGCGCTGAGACGCTGCGCGTAAGTGAAGGTCTCGCCGAAGGGCACATCATCGAGATAAACCGTGGTCGCCGGAGTCCCGAAGAACACCGTATTGGTCAGGCCGCGCACCGCATACACATCGCCAAAGGAGCGCGAGCCGGAGTCGGTGGCGGAGGAATTGGGCGTGAGCCTGACGATGTCCTGGGGCTCGCCGATGCGGAAGTCCTGAACCAGTTTTTCTGACAGGAAGCTGGCGCTGACCGGCTTGCCCTGCGGGTCGTCCAGGACTTCTCCGAGGATGAGCATTTCCGGAAGGCTGACCACAGCGGCGGGTTCAGCCGGGGCTGGCACCGCTGCGCCAGGCCCGGAGTAAGTGGGAGGCGGAGGAGCCGCGTCGGCATAGAGTGTAAAAGTCCCGTGCAGACTGCTGAAGGCAAGGATGAGGAGAGGAAGGGAAAGCCGACCGGATGGATGGGTTGTATCTGCGTAAAAGCGCATATACGCATTACGGGTCAGCTTTCACTTTCTTGCAACAGTTTCCTGCGCTGGAACTGCGCAAAGGGGGCACCTCTTTCCTGGGAGATTCGCTTGGAAGAGCCGGTATTCCAGACGTGGAGGATGATCCGGGCGAACCAGCCGGGAAAACCCCATCTTGCGGGAGATTCATTCATGTCATAGGATGGAGAGATGAGGAAATTCGACTGCATCACGGCCATGAAGGCTCTCGGTGAAGAAAGCCGGCTGCGCATCATGCGCCGTCTCATGGGCGGTCCGTGTCACGTCAATGAACTGGGGACTACGCTGGAAATCCCCTCTTATAACATTTCTAAGCACCTGCGGATTTTGCGGGATGCGGGCCTGGTCCAGCAGGAAAAACAGGCGCAGCAGCGGGTCTATGCGCTGGCTCCGGAGTTTGCCCGGCACCTCGCGGAAAATGGGGATGTGTTGGATCTCGGCTGCTGTCAGTTTGATTTTTCGAAGCTGCCGGAATGAGGTTGGCCAGGTGATTGAAACCCGTGCCAGGGGAATTCCGGCAAAATGTTGGGACCCGCCAGTCCAGCGGCTGCACTGGCCGGGGCCACGCAGGGAAGTTGGTCGGGAATAGGCTGTGAAACATCCGGAGGAATGCATCGAATCCATACCTGACTGACATGGTATTCGGTTTCGCGGTCCTGCCGCTGCGGGATGGCAAGGAGTTCAAAAACTAACCGTCATGCCGAGGGTGGCACCGAATCCAGGCTCGTTGGAACCGGATCCATGGGCCCGATATTCCTCGTCGAGGAGATTTTCCAGGCTGGCGTTGAGGCTGAGGTGATCGTTGACTTTCCAACCGCCACGCAGAGTGAGGAGGGTCCAGCCTGGGGTGCCATCAACAGGGAAACGCTGGGTGTCGGCGCGCTCGCCGGAGTTGAGTTTGTCCGCTTCGGATGCCGCGATGCAGACGAGTTCGCCCCAGAAGCGGCGGTCGCTGGTCTGCGCTCTCAGGCCGAGACTTCCCATGAATGGAACGACGCGGCTCAGTGACTCCCGCGCCGCGCGGCGATCGCTGGAGGGGAATTGATCGGCTTCTCCTTCGGTGTAACTGCCGTGGCCAAAGAGGGACCAGTTTTCATTGAATTGATAGTTAAAGGCAAGTTCGATGCCCTGCACGTGGCCATCGCCCCCGTTGGCCTTGGAGACTTCGATCAACTCATCCACCATCTGGCCGGTGGGTTGGCGCACGATGAGGTCGTTGATGATGGTATGGAACACGCTGACACTTCCGGTGAAGGCTCCGGTTTCCGCTTTGAGGCCTAGTTCCAGGCTGAGGAACTTTTCGGGATCGAGGGAGGTTCCTGCGATTTCCAGTTCACCGGAGCGGGCGATGTCCAGGCGCGAGACGTCGCTCAGATTGGGAGCGCGGAAGCCCTGGGAGGCACCGGCGAACAGAGCGAATTGGTCGGCCTCATCCAGATCGACCACGAGGCGGCCACTGGCGGAGAAGTCGTTCCAGGAATCGGTCAGGCTGGATTCCTGTTTGGTGACAGGGTCTTCGAATTGCCCGACCCTGGCGCGGGCGTGGGTGAAGCGTCCGCCGAGGAAAAGGTGGGTGCGGTCTCCGGCGGTGATTTCGTCCTGCAGCCAGGCTCCGAGCAGGTCGTAGCTGGAGTCATCGCCTACCGGCCCCTGGATGCTGCGGGTATCGAAGCTGCCGTCTGCTTTGTAGGAAACGTTGCTGCTGTCCACCTGGTCGCGGTAGTAGTCCACGCCGTAGGTTAGCATTCCGAGGGGGCTTGAGCTGCTGAATTGGAGGTCCGCGCCCCAGGTCTGGAGGTCAACTTCGCTCAGGGAGGAGACCCCGGTGCTGCGGACGCGGGTCAATTCCTCACCGGCAGTTTGATAGGAAAGGGTGAGGGTGGCGGAATCGAGGAAGCCATCCAGCTTTTGGCCATCCAGTTTCAGGTAAGACAGGGTGCGGTCCTGGTCAAAGGAGCGGCGCAGGTCGGTGCCCACGGTGGTGCCCTGCCATGGGATGCCAAAAATGGTGCTATGGGTGCGCCAGACATCGTCCTGCTGGAGTTGTTGGTGCACGGCGGTGAGCGTCCAGTTCGGATCCAGGGCGGCATCAAGGCGGGCATTCCAGGACCATTGATCGTAACCGGTCCTGGGCTGGCGTCCCAGCCCAGCGGCCCGCACATCGCCAAAGATGCTGTAGCTGCCATCCACGTGCAGGCCCCATTGGCCGCCGGTTCCGGTATTCAGTTCGAGGTGTCCGAGATGGCTGTCCTCGGCGGTGGAAAAGCGGTATTGCCCGAGCCCGTGGAAGAAGGTTTTTCCAGCCTCCCCGTCCCGGAAATTGCTGGATTTGGTAAGAAGATTCAGGGTCCCGCCGATGGCATCGCTGCCGTAGAGCACGCTGCCCTGGCCAGGCACGAGTTCGATCCGGTCCATGGTCAGGAGGTCGATGGTGTTCCAGTATTGATTGGGCCCTTCGCGGAAGGTGGAATTGTTAAATCTGACGCCATCGATCATGGCGAGGTTCCGGAAGCCGGTGAAGCCGCGCACGTGCGGGGATCCCTGGCCATTGGACGTTTTTTGCACGCTCACGCCCGGCAATTCACGCAGGGCTTCCGGCAGGGTGCGGGGCTGGCGCTGGTTGATTTGTTCAGAACCAATATCGCGGACGGCGAAGGGAGTGCCTTGAGCCTCAGCGGCCTGGCGGGTGGCGGTGACGACCATTTCAGGGAGAGGCGTCGCGGCGGCAGGGGCCGGTGGTTCCGCCGAAAGGGCGAGGGGAGTGGAGATGAGGAGCGCAGGAAGGATGAATTTATGGGCGGACATGTTGGAGGCGATTGCCTCTCCAAAACGATGGAGAGGCTTCCTGTCCTGGGAAAATAAGGTTAATTTTTGCAGAAAGCGGCTCCCGGGTTGAGGGACTGCAACGGGACTGCAATGAGGACGGTCCGCATGAAGTGGTCGCCAAGGGTTACGTCCCTGACAGGGCCGCTAACGTTTTTTCCTGACGCCCTTCAATCCTTGGATGACCTTGGATTTATCGTGTTTCAGCAGGGCTTTAACATCAAGGATCAGGCCGGGGAAGACTTTGCTGGCGAGCAAGCCGGCGGCTTCTTTTTGCTCAACGAAATCCCCGTCCTCCAGTTGAAACCAACGGACGCGATTTTCCTGCACCAGCCAAACGAGGTATTCGCCCACGCCATTGCGCCGATACGCTTGGAATTTGGCGTGGAGATCAATCGAGGCACTGCTCGAAGCGATTTCACAGACCAAACCGGGTGCGCCATGCAAATAGCCCGCTTCATCCAGCCAGACTTTTGCGCCTGCCCCAGGCTGGCAAAGAATGGCATCCGGCTGCACCGCATTATCTCCGTCAAGGACCAAGGTGGCGTTGGGATACACTTCCAATTCAGGAAAGTCCAAGCTGTAGGTGCCGAGCCAAAGTTGGATGATTCCGTCGGGCTTGGCGTGGTGGGTGGCATTTACGGGAGAGGGCATGTGAACGAAACCTTCGATGAGTTGGGCCTTCCTGACGCCGGGCGCGGCCTCATAACGCCGCATGAATTCCGCCACGGTGAGGCGGTCCCCATTTTCCAAAGCGGGGATGCGCGGGGGAATTGGGCGGATCCGGCCCGCTGAACGGGTTGGCTTTTCGAGAAGACTGGCCATGGGACAAAGTAGGATCCAATTCACCCTTTGCAAGGTCCGGATTCCGGCTTGGGAGGTGAAGTGCCTGCCAAAGCCGCCTCGCGTCGTGTTTCCGTTCCGAACAAATGTCCGGGCCTGCTGGTGGGATACCAGCCATCCCAAAAACCTTGGAGCTATCGTTTTTTCCTTCCGCCCTTCAGTCCATGGATGACCTTGGATTTATCGTGTTTCAGCAGGGCCTTGACATCAAGGATCAGGCCGGGGAAGACTTTGCTGGCGAGCAGGCCGGCGGATTCCTTTTGTTCTACGAAATCTCCGTCCTCCAGTTGGAACCAAAGGATGCGCTGCTCCTGCACCAGCCAAACCAGGTATTCGCCCACGCCATTGCGCCGATACGCCTGGAATTTGGCGTGGAGATCAATGGAGGCACTGCTCGAAGCGATTTCACAGACCAAACCCGGTGCGCCGTGCAGGTAGCCTTCCTTATCCAGCCAGACTTTTTCGCCTGTGGCAGGACGGCAAAGAATGGCATCCGGCTGCACGGCGTTGTCTCCATCAAGGATCAAGGTGGCATTGGGATACACTTCCAACTCAGGAAAGTCCAAGCTGTAGGTAAAGAGCCAGCCTTGGATCATTCCGTCCGGCTTAGCGTGTTGGGTGGCATTTACGGGAGAGGGCATGTGAACGAATCCTTCGATGAGTTGGGCCTTCCTGACGCCGGGTGCGGCCTCGTAGCGGCGCATGAATTCTGCCACAGTAAGGCGGTCCCCATTTTCCAAAACGGGGATGCGCGGGGGAATCGGGCGGTTCCGCCCCGCCGGACGGGTTGGCTTTTCGAGTAGACTGGCCATGTGGCATTATAGGGTCCAATTCACCCTTTGCAAGGTCCGGAAGGGACTTGGCGGCAGGCTCATGAAGGATCCCCGGCTCAGCGTTTTGTTTCCCCGCGGGACAGCTTTTGAATTTGATAGGCGTCCGCCTGCTTGCCGAGAGCGAGGATGGCGGATTCCTTGGTGATGTCGGGGGAGGTGGAGGTGATTTCGATTGTGGCGAGGCCGGAGGTTTCCGTTGGGACAACTTTCAGGGCGGTGACGCCGGGGAGCTTTTGCAGGGCGGTTTTAACGTGCTTGGAGCAGGCGGCACAGGCGACTCCGGTGATCCCGCCTTTGTATTGATAGGTGACGGCTGCGGGAGCCGGAGCGGGATCTGCGGCGGAGACGAAGGAAGGAAGCAGGGCAAGAAGGGTGAGGGCGGGGAAACGGCGGATGATTTTCATGGTGGGGCAGTAATGAGAGGGAGAAAACGTAAATCAGAAGGTGGGTTTTTCGTCGCGGTTATGGAAGTTGCCGGGTTGGCATGCCCGGATTCCAGATCGCCTGCCGCGTGGCTGGGGCGGGCGGAGGCAGCAAAGGTTTGAGCGGGAGCGGGAGAGCCTGGGCCCCGGGAGCTGGCAGGCGATAGTTAGAAGATCCAGACGATGCCTGTGCGGAAGGAAGCGTCCGGACTTTCGCTGGTGAGGCCGATGCCGGCACCGGCTTTGAGGATGAGGTGCGGGATCACCTCCCAGTAGGCCGCTCCGATGATTTCGTGCTCGCCATGGCTGGCAAAATCACCAATGGCTTCGACGCCGACAGAGAAGTCAGGACGGAGCTTTTGGCGCAAGCCGATACCGTAGCCCCAGGCGGCGGATTTCCCGTCAGGAAGCACGCTGATGAGATTGGCCACGAGCAGGGTGGAGGGGGTGAGGTCGGCTTCCAGGACGAGTCTTCCAATGAAAAGGCTGTCGTCGTGATTGTGGATCCCGCTGTGTTCGTGCCCTTCTGCTTCGTGGTGGTGCCCGGCTTCCTCCTCTGCTTCCCCAGCGGAGTCGTGGTGCCCGGAGTCGTGATATTCCTTCCCCGGGGTTTCCGCGAATTGATAGCCAGCGGAAAGGCCCAGGCGGATGGGCAGCTTCAGATCCGCAGGGGTGAGGTCGAAATGGAAGCCCGGGGTGACAGAGCGGTATTCCCAACCGGCTCCGGCTTCATCTATAAAATCGGCTTGGAGACTCAGGGCGGCGCGGGGCAACACTCCCAGCAACACGCCGGTGGAATAGCTGAGGGAATCGTCTTCACCCTCGTCCTCGAAGGCAAACGTGCCCAATGCCAAAACATGGCCTTGGGTGGGGATGCGGGTATCATCCAGGAGGAAGAAATCCTGTCCATGATGGGCGGCAGCGGGCAGCATCAGGGCAAGAGTGATTGATGAAACAGAAGAAAGAAGCGTGAAACGGGAAGTAAATTTCATATTTGCAAAAAGTTATTGAAAAAGGGCTGTGGCATCCAGCGGGGCCGGATGAGTGAGGGAAGCTGGACCTCCGATAGGGAGGCGGACGGCTGGCCACCGCTTCGGGGATAGCCACAGGATGCCGTTTTCCGCGGGGATTTTGCTGCGGGCGGATTTACGTTTTCTGGAACTGCCATACGCAGGGAAAACCCTGCGGAGGAAAGCGGGCAAGCCACCCTATTCCAAAAGAAAACAATCCTCCCTGCGCTGGCTCGGGAGATTCCCTCCCTCGCTCAGGCAAAATCGCTTAGGATAAGCGGGTTTCCGGAGGCGGCACTGCTGGAGCATCGCTCCGGTCATATGGCATGGCTGCAAGGTAGGCGACCGATCCCATGATCTGGAGCACTCCGGCCACGGGACAGGGGATTACTAAATCCTCAGTCCGCTGCACGTCCTTCAATTTCAATTTTACCACCAAACCATCTGGCAGTGGCGTGTCTTTTTGTTCCTGGCTCTTTGCGCTGTCCAAGGCTTTGCACAATGGGCAGGGGTGTTCGCCATCAAAAGTGGATTCCACGGCTGCCGCGACGCCGGTTTCAGCGGTCCGGGTGACAATCATCCCGGTCCAAGCGACAATCTGCAACACGGCGAAGTCGCCGCCCAGCAATCGCAGGGCGAGAAACGACATCAACAGAACACGCAAAATAGACACCCTTCATAGTGCATGTGCTTTGCTTTCATCTGCAAGGGATTTGTCCGGAGGGAATGGATTCTTGAAAAACTCCTTTGACTCCAGGCATCCATGAGCGAACATATCAACGTATCATGATGCGTTCATACGTTTTCTGAACTCCACCCAAACCACACCCATGAGCACTGCTACCGCTGCCTTCACCGACTACAAAGTCGCCGACATCTCCCTCGCCCCCTGGGGCCGGAAAACCCTCGACATCGCCGAGCATGAAATGCCCGGCTTGATGGCCATCCGCGCCAAATACGGCGAGGACAAGCCCCTCAAAGGGGTCCGCGTCACCGGATCCCTCCACATGACCATCGAAACCGCCGTGCTCATCGAGACCATGGTGGAACTCGGGGCCAAGGTCCGCTGGGCCTCCTGTAACATTTTCTCCACCCAGGACCACGCCGCCGCCGCCATCGCCGCCGTCGGTATCCCCGTTTTTGCCTGGAAGGGCGAGTCCCTTGAAGAATACTGGGATTGCACCTGGAAAGCTATCCGTCACATCGACGCCCCCGGCCCCCAACTCATCATCGACGACGGTGGCGATGCCACCCTCTTCATCCACAAAGGCTACGAACTCGAAAACGGCGCCAACTGGGTCAACACCCCCAGCGGCAACCACGAAGAGCAAGTCATCAAAGACCTCCTCAAGAAAGTCCACGCCGAAGAACCCGGCATCTTCCACGCCATCGTGAAGGACTGGAAGGGCGTCTCCGAAGAGACCACCACCGGCGTGCACCGCCTCTATCAGATGATGGAAGCCGGTCAGCTCCTCGTCCCAGCCATCAACGTCAACGACTCCGTCACCAAGTCCAAGTTTGACAACCTCTACGGCTGCCGCGAATCCTGCGCTGACGGTCTGAAGCGCGCCACCGATGTCATGATTGCCGGCAAAGTCGCCTGCGTCTGCGGCTACGGCGATGTCGGCAAGGGCACCGCCCACTCCCTCCGCGGCTTCGGTGCCCGGGTTATCGTCACGGAAATCGACCCCATCAACGCTCTCCAGGCCGCTATGGAAGGCTTCGAAGTCAAGACCGTCGAAGATACCCTCGGCGTGGCGGACATCTACGTCACCACCACCGGCAATAAGGACGTCATCACGTTGAAGCACATGCTCAACATGAAGGACCAAGCCATCGTCGCCAACATCGGTCACTTTGATAACGAAATCCAAGTCGACAAGCTCAACGAGGAAAAAGGCGTCACCCGCATCAACATCAAGCCCCAGTATGACCGCTACGACGTCCCCGGCGACCGCAGCATTTATATGCTCGCCGAAGGCCGCCTGATGAACCTCGGTTGCGCCACCGGCCACCCAGCCTTCGTGATGAGCGCCAGCTTCACCAACCAAGCCCTCGCCCAGCTTGACCTCTGGCGCAAAAAGAACGAATACAAGCCCGGCGTCTACCGCCTCAGCAAGGAACTCGACGAAGAAGTCGCCCGCCTGCACCTCGAGAAGATCGGCGTCAAGCTGACCGTCCTCAGCGACGAACAAGCCGCTTACCTCAATGTGCCGAAGGAAGGCCCTTACAAAGCCGACCACTACCGCTACTAGCTATCAAGGGAGCACGGGGCTCCGGCCCGTGTGTTTCGAAAAACCCAAAAACCGGCATCCGCAAGGGTGCCGGTTTTTTGAATTCCAAACCTCCGCAAACCAACCTTGCGCCCCAGCCAAATCCGCACACCATTCCTGTATGCTTCCCGTTTTGGAAAACCCGGAATTCCGGAGAAGGGCACTGCCTCTTTCGGTAAAGGGATGGCATGGCCTGATCGCGGCGAATCTGGCACCGCAGCGCAGCGAACTCATCCGCGGCGTGATTCTCGAAAAAATGTCGAAATCCTTCCTGCACACCAAATTGTCCGCCGCTTTGCTGGAACTCCTCCAACAATCCCCCGGCCCGGAATGGTCGGTTGGAAAGGAAGACCTGCTCACGTTTTCCAACTCCGAACCGGAACCTGATTTATCCGTCGTCACCGGCAGCCGGGATGACTATCAATCCCATCCGGCAACCGCTGCGCTCGTCGTGGAAATCGCCGTAAGACAGCGTATTCCCCGGTCCTTCCGGGTGGAAACCGAGTCCCCCCAAGTTTTCCTCCAGCCAGAGCAACCCCTTTAAATCCAAACCCAAAGCAATCCCTATGAAATGGAAAGACAATGAGCAGAGCACCAACCTGGAGGACCGGCGCGGATCCGGGCGCAGCAAGGCAGCCATCGGCGGGGGCGGGGCGCTGCTCATTCTGGTGATTGGCCTGCTCCTGGGAGTGGACCCCAAACAACTCACCCAGCAAATCAGCCAGTCCCAGCAGGGAGCGGGTGAGGCTGGGGCGGGCTCCGGGGCGGAACCCAGCCCACGGGAACTGGAGCAGCGGGCCTTCACCGCGACCGTCCTGCGGTTTACGGAGACCGTGTGGGAGGAACAATTCCGCAAGGCCGGGCAGCAATATACGCCACCCAGAATGGTGTTATTTTCCGAAGCGGTATCCACCGGTGGCTGTGGCGATGCCCCTTCCGCCGCCGGTCCGTTTTACTGCCCGGCGGACCGCACCGTCTATCTCGACCCCACCTTTTTCGATGAGCTGGCGCAAAACCTCGGTGGCTCCAAAGCAGAATTTTCCCAGGCTTATGTCATCGCCCACGAAATCGGCCATCATGTGCAGAACCTGCTGGGCTACAGCGATTTGGTGGACAAAAAGCGGCGCACCCTGCCCCCGGAGGAATTCAATGAATGGTCCGTGCGTCTGGAACTCCAGGCGGACTACCTCGCCGGCGTTTGGGCCTATCAGGGCCAGCGGAAGTTCCGTTTTGTGGAAGCCGGCGACGTGGAGGAGGCCATCGCCTCTGCCAATGCCATCGGCGACGACCGGCTCCAGAAGCGCTCCACGGGGTTCACCTCGCCGGAAAAATACACGCACGGCACCTCCCAGCAGCGCACCCGGTGGTTCACCCGCGGTCTGAAGACCGGCGACTTCGCGGCCATGAAGGAACTCTTTTCGACCCCTTACGAGCAATTGTGAGGTAAACCTTCCGTTCTACGGCCCGGGCCAACCTCTGAAGTGCTATCAGCAGGTCAAAATCACAAGGATCAAGCATCCGGAATTCCAGATCCCCGTCGGCAGCCTGCGCATCGCCCCGGTCGGCCACCAACTGGAAGTCTGAAAGGCCCTGCAGGAAAAGCTGATGGGGATGTAAAATGCCGTCTCGAGATGCAAGTTGGGGCTGCATCGGGGCAGTTTGAACTATCCGAAGTTCCGTATTTGCGCCTTGGCCCCTTCAGGTTTAAGGTTGCCGATGCGAATTGAAAGAATCAAAGCCGAAGGGCTGCCACCTTTCCCCTCGATTGACTTGGAACTACCCGAACCAATTGCCGCAGGAGGAGTAGCACTACGTGGGGAGGTCCAATTTATCACGGGACCAAACGGGACGGGTAAATCCCGGCTGCTTTCAGCAATCGCCGCGTTGGGAGGTAACAAAGGCCCTCTCAATGCAAGGTGGGGAGGCGAGTCTCAGGCAGGGTTAAAAATTGAGGCCTGCAATAAGAAAGGAGAACTATTTTGCCGATTCAGGGATGGGCAAAGGGAAGGACATCTAAAGAATCACCTGGTATTCGCCTATTCGGGATCGAGTTACTTGATCGACGCCCAAGTCAACGCAATGGCATCTGCTCAGGTGCCGGATGCTGCGGAATTGATGGCTTTTCAACGCGCACCGGAGTATTCCACGAAGCTAGCTCAGGCACTCTGGAATCTAAAGCAGGAAGCTGCTCAGGATTTCATGAATCGGGGAGGGCATCCATTGCCCTTGGAACTCATGCCTCGTTACGAAAAAATTGTGATTTCATTGGAAACCAAAATATCCAATGCACTTTGTAGGATTTCGGATGATGGACGTGACGGTTTTGCCTTCCGCGCCTCCACACGGCCGACGCCCAGTCTCAAAATTGACTGGAATCACAAAACCCTTAGATTTAGTCAGCTCCCGGATGGACTTCGCGTCGTAATCGGATGGCTGGTTGACGTTGCAGTCATGGCTGATCTCATCTGCCCTGATAGCAAAGATCCGCTCGCCGAATCCATGCTTATTCTACTCGACGAGCCTGAGACCCACCTTCATCCCGCGTGGCAACGCAAAATTATTCCCTTAGCTCAGGAGCTTTTGCCGAATGCACAAATGATCATTGCCACCCATTCGCCCTTTGTGATCATGAGCGTCAATGAAGGGTGGATTCACCAATTGCAGCAGCAGCCGGACGGAACAGTGAATGCTCTGGCTCCCGTGCCTGCCAAGCCCGGCGACAGCTATATTGATGTTTTAAGGGACATCATGGGAGTTGAAGAGCGGTTTGATCCGGAGTCTGAACAAATTATGGCCGACTTCCGCGCGGCCAAGGAAAAAGCTCTTGATGGCGATTGCTCTGCTGTTATCGAGGCTAAAAGCTTACTGGGCATGCTCGCCCTTCGCGGTGAGGAGCTTGGTTGGATTGCACGGGCCGAAGCCCTGCAATTGGAACGTGAACTCAAAGAACCCGTGCCCGCATGATCAGACAGTCTCGGTTGAACCTTGAAACATTGGGCAAACTGAATTCGCTGGGCATTCAGGGGGTTGACGACCTGGATGCGACTGGGCTGGAACTCGCCGCCTTTCTTGAAACCTACCTTCAAAACCATCCTGACAGTAAGGATTGGCCACGGTGGGAAAACCGCAAAATAAACCAAATCCTCTTCGCGCTGCTTTGTCATCAGACTTCGGACCATTGTTCATTTTGCGATGGCTATCCGATGACAGATGATATGACGTCCGAAACTATCGAGCATTTCCGCCCCAAAAGCGGTCCCTATTCCAGACCAGATCTGCGGCTGGCTTGGGACAATTTATTCGCCTGCTGCAGCGGTTGCCAAAACGCAAAACGCGACACTTGGGACGACGCTCTTCTGAAACCGGATGCGCTGGACTATGAGTTTCACCGTTATTTTTCCTGCGAATTCACCACAGGAAAACTGGTGCCCAAACGCCGACTGAATGAGGCGAATCGTATACGGGCGGAAAAAACCATCAAAATTTACGATTTGAACCGCTACTCCTCCCGTCGCCTGGACTTGGTCCAAATCCATCCGTGGTATGGCGAAAATGTCCCGCTTCACAAGAAGCCATTCCGCTATTGGATAGAAGCCCTGGAAGCAAGTTTGCCTGCAAGCTGAATAAATCAGCAAATCAGCGCGAGTTTTAGCAATTCCCCAGCGGCGGGGGATTTTGACTGCAATTTTGAAATGGGCAGGTCGCAGGCGTTGTTTTTGTGTAAAGCAGGTCCCGTTTTGTGGCCTGTGCCGCTGTGATTTTGGATCTTTGCGCGCAATTGCCCAATTCCAGTGGGCTTGCATGGCGGATGGGGTGGGGCATGGTGGGGGATGAGTTTGCCTGCTGAAGTGCATGAGTTGATCCGGATGGCCCTGGCGGAGGACGTGGGTCCGGGGGATGCGACGGCGCGTTTTTTTGTGACGGCGGAGGCCCGGCTGGAGGCAGTGATTCTGGCGAAGGAGCAAGGGGTGCTGGCGGGAGTGGGGGTGGCGGAGGCGGTGTTCCGGGCGGTGGATCCAGCTATTTCGGTGACAGTGCGGAAGCAGGATGGGGAGGCTTTGGCGGTGCGGGAGGTGGTGATGGAGTTGTCAGGACCGGCCCGGAGTATTTTGACGGCGGAGCGGACGGCGCTGAATTTTCTGCAACGGCTGAGCGGGATCGCTTCGCAGACGGCGGTCTATGTGAAGGCGGTGGCGGGAACGAAGGCGCGGATCCTGGACACACGGAAGACGACGCCGGGCTGGCGCTGGCTGGAAAAGGCAGCGGTGCGGACTGGCGGGGGGACGAATCACCGGACGGGGCTTTACGATATGGCGATGGTGAAGGATAACCATTTGCCCAGGGCGGGTGGCCTGGAGGGATTGCAGGCAGGGATCGTGGCGCTGAAGGCGGCCCATCCTGACATGAAGGTGGAACTGGAGGCGGATACGGTGGAGCAGGTGCGGGGTTTCCTGACGCTGCGGGGGGTATCCTGTATTTTGCTGGATAACATGACGCTGGAGCAGATGCGGGAGTGTGTGGCGTTGGCCCAGAGCAGTGGGGTGGAACTGGAGGCGAGTGGCGGGATCACGCTGGAGCGCCTGCCGCAGATCGCCGCCACAGGGGTTGATTTTATCAGTTCCGGGGCGCTGACGCACTCGGTGAAGGCGCTGGATCTTTCCCTGGATGTGTCCGGCACGGCGTTTTGATCTTCCAGGAGATGGCTATCCAATCGGAACCTTTGGACCCGGTGGCGCTGCAGGTGGCCCTGCCGGGCTGGAACGTGGTCTGTCTGCAGCGGACAGGATCGACGAATGATGAAGCGCGGCGGCTGGCTTTGGCGGGGGCTCCGGACCGGACGGTGGTGCTGGCGGAGGAGCAGTCGGCCGGGCGGGGCCGGCGTGGGGCTCGCTGGGTTTCACCTGCGGGGCGGAATGGGATTGTTTCCGCTCTGCTGCGGCCTGGGGGGGAGCTGCCGATGGAGCATTGGCCCCGCCTGACCCTGGCGGCGGCTCTGGCGGGATGCGATGCCCTGGAGGCGGTGCCGGGTCTGGGAGGCCGGGTGGAGGTGAAGTGGCCGAATGATCTCTACCTGTCCGGCAGGAAGGTGGCAGGGATTTTGGTGGAGAGTGCGATGGATGCGGGCGGCGGCTCGGTGGTGATTGGCTGTGGCTTTAATTTGAATGTGGAGCCGGCGGATTTCCCGGAGGATTTAAGGAAAACGGCGACATCGGTCTGGATCGAGTGCGGAGGGTTGGCGGTGGACCGGGGACGGTTCCTGACCCATTTTCTGAAGGCGCTGGAGCGGTGGTGCGGGAGGGTAGGGGAGGATTTTTCCCGGCTGCGGGAGGAAGGCTGGCGGCGGAGCTGGCTGGCGGAAAAGCGCGTGAGGCTGACAGCGGCGGGGCAGGAAATGGAGGGGGTGGTGTGTGGCCTGGGGCCGGAGGGGGAGTTGCTATTGCAAACGGATGATGGGGCGCGGCGGGTGCTTTCCAGTGCGGATCTGGTGCGTCCGTGCTGAGAGCTGGGGATGTGGGATGTGTCCTCCAGGAATCAGCGGTCAATGTCGCAGTCAATGTCAGGCTCCGGCTGATTTCCGGGCGGTTTCCAGGAGTTGACTGGCTTTTTTTTGAGTGGCTTCCAATTCCTGCAGGTTTTTTGCGGCGGTGAGCCAGAGGGGGAGGGATGGGGGAGGCGGGGTGTCAGGATGGACGCTTTGGGCGGCTTGCCATGCCTGCAGGCCAAGCTTGGCGATTTGTCCGAGGTGATCAACGTCCTCCAGGGCCGCAGGATCATCGATTCCAGGCTGGGGCCACATTTCGGCGGCGCGGGACATGGCATCGGCCCAGCGGCCCTGGGCCATGCGGATGCGCCACATGGGTTCCAGGCTGGTGGTGCGGCTGCGGTAATTGGCGAGGCGGTCCTCCCGCAGGTCCTGGGCTTCGCCGTAACATTGATAGGCTTCCTCCAGGTGGCCGGCGGCTTCCTGCACCTTGGCTTCGCAGGTGATGGCTTTGACGAGGGCGGATTTTTGGCCCTGGCCGTCGGCGTTTTCACGGGCTTCGCGGGCGTGGGCCAGGGCGGGAATGTGCTGCCCGGCGGCGCTTTCAGCGGCGGCCAGGGCGCGGAGGGAATCGCCGATATCACTGCGGGTGCTCTCCTTGGATTGTTCGGGGGAGGAGGGCTGCTGACGGGCCAAAGTGAGGGCTTCCAAGGTGTGGCGGATGGCGGATTCATGTTGTCCGGCGGCGCTTTCGAACTCGCTGAGCCAGAGCAGGGTAGCGGGGAGGTCGGGTCCGCCTTCCTGGGGGCCATGGTGCAATTGAGTGAGGCGTTGGCGGAGGATATCTGCGGCGTGGGCGTGGTCGCCTTTTGATTTGAGGAGATAAATTAGGCGTTTCTCCACCGGCCAGGCTTGTTTTCCCCTGCTATAGCTGCGGCATCGTTCAAGGATCGCCTCGGCTCCATCGTAATCCCGGATCTTTTCCAGAATGGCGGCATGGCTGAGGTGAACGAGCTGCAATTGTGGTTTTGGCAAAGTTCGCTTTTCTGCCTCGGCCAGGGTGGCTTTGGAGCAGGCCAGGGCCTCGGCGTCCAGGTCCAGTTTGATATAGGAGCGGACCAGCTCGCGTTGCAGTTCAAACCAAAACCGGTCGCCCTTCCCCTCTGAGGCTTCCAGCTGGTCCCGCAGGTTCAACAGCAGTGGTGGAACGGTGAAGCGGGCCCCCTGGTCGGTTTCCAGTTTCAGATAGGTCAATTGCGCTTCCCGGGCTTCAGGGCTTTCTGCCCCATGCACGGCGGCGACAGCCTGGACGCGGGATTTCAGGAGTTGCAGGGCGGTTTTCCAATCGCTGATGGTGGAATACAGGCCAGAGACGCGCTCGAGCAGATTGCTTTGCAGTTGCGGGTCATCGCCGAGAGCCATGAGCGGTCCATTGTTCCGGTCGAGGGCGCGCTGCAGGGCTTCCGGGTTGTGGCCTTTTTCAATTTCCTCCGCAGCATCATCCAGGAGTTTTGTTAAAAATCCGGCGGTTTGTCTCGCGCGGGATTCGGCCTCAATGGCGCGGGCGGTCTGGGCTTCGGCGGCTTCCCTGGCGCGATGTGCCTTGACAGCCTGCCAGGCGGCTACGGTGGTGCCGCTGAACAGGGCTACGGCGCTGACCACGGCAGCCGTGAAGGCCAACCGGTGCCGCTGAATCCAACGCAGGGCCACGTAGCCGGCGGAAGGAGGACGGGCCAGGACGGGCTGCTGATGTAAAAAACGCTGGAGATCTGCCGCGAATTCCGCCGCGGAGGGATAGCGCCGGGCGGGTTCCTTTTCCAGCGCACGCAGGATGATCCAGTCCAGGTCAGCGGGCAGTTGGCTTTCACCGGGACAGGCCAGGGCCTTGCGGTGCCTCACTTGACGGGAAGGGCGTAGGGGCGTTTCCTCACAGATGACCCGCCGCAGTTCCACCTGGCTGCGGCCTTCCAGATGAAAATCGGCGAAAGGCGGCTCGCCCGTCAGCAATTCATACAGCAAGACGCCCAGCGCATAAATGTCGCTGCGCGTGTCCACCTGGCCAGTTTCAGAGATTTGCTCCGGGGACATGTAAAGCGGTGTCCCGACGGCCAGGCCGATGCGGGTCATCATCGGCAACTCCGCGATGCGGCGGGTAGTGATGGCTTTGGAAATGCCGAAATCAATGATCTTGGGCACGGGAAGGCCATCGACTTCGGCGACGAGGAGATTGGAAGGTTTCAGGTCGCGGTGGATCACCCCTTTTTGGTGCGCGTGCTGCACGCCGCGGCAGATGGCCATAAAGAGCAGGATCCGCTCGCTTGGCAGCAGCCTGCGTTTTTCGCAGTAGAGCGTTACGGGATCACCTTTGACCAACTCCATGACAAAGTAGGGTCTCCCATCTGCCGACATATTCGCATCCAGCATGGCGGCGATGTTTGGGTGCTCCATCTCCGCCAGGACCTGTCTTTCCTGGTCAAAGCGGGCCAGGACCTCCCGGCTGTCCATGCCCAGCTTGATCATTTTCAAGGCGACCTCGCGCTGCACAGGCTGCGACTGCTCCGCCTGCCAGACCACGCCGAAGCCGCCTTCCCCCAGCTTGCCGGTCAGCCGGTAGGGGCCCAGCGTATCCCCGGGCTCATCCTGCCCGGCTTCACAGGGCACCAGCACGTCCTGGAGCAGCGAAAGGACATGGTGGTCCGACAGGGTAGGTTGAGGAGACGGGGCTTCACGATTCATGGCAGGGCGGTAATGATGGCCAGATTCAGGGCAGCACCGCAAATTTTTTTTCAGTAACCTTGCCATCGGCAGGCAGATGGACATGATGCCGCACCCCTCCGGATGAGTTCCCATTTTAATACCACCTGCTGGACTGTGATTTTGGATTCCGCCAAGTCCGATCCAGCGGAAAGCCGGCCTGCCTTGGAATCGCTCTGCCAGACTTATTGGGAACCGCTCTATTCCTACGCCCGCCGTTCCGGTCAGAGTCATGAGAACGCCCAGGATATCACGCAGTCCTTCTTCAAGCACCTGTTGGAAAAAAACCTTCCGGGCCATGCCGATCCCGGGCTAGGGCGCTTCCGTTCCTATCTCCTCTCCAGCCTGCGGCACTTTATGGTGGATTATCACCGCAGCTCCAAAAGTCTGAAGCGCGGGGGCCAGGTGGAACATGTGCCCTTTAAGGCGGAATTTCTACCCAGTCTGCCCAGTAATGGCGAAACGCCGGAAGCCGCCTACGACCGCAAATGGGCCCACACCCTGATCACGCTTTGCCTGGACCGCATCCAGGCGGAACAGGCCACCATCGGGCAATCCGAGCGGTTTTCCCTGATGCGTCCACTGCTGCTGGATCCGGGCGACCGCAGCCCCGCCGCCGGGGAACTCACTTCCCGCTTTGGCATGACGCCCGGCAGCATCCGCACCGCCATCAGCCGCCTGCGCGCCCGCTTCCGGGAAATTGTCCGGCAGGAAGTTTCCCGGCTCGTTGCCGATGCCTCGGAAATTGACGATGAAATCGCGTATCTCTTCCGGGCGATGCAGTGAGAGTGGATGCTATGCTTTAAACCAGGCAGCCAATTCAGCACTTTAGGTTGAGCGGCCCTGCCAAAGGATCCGCCGCAGCAGGTCGCCGAACGCATTTACCCCGGCTACGGCAAAACCGCGCCGACCAGCCGTTGGATCGCCTCTGGTTCGCGCAGGCGCTGGAGGCGCCGGGAGCGGGAGGCCATAGTTTTGGCCTCCGGTCCGGGGAACAGGCCGCCGTTATTGACTCTCCGGCCCGGCTGCGCTAAGGACGTGAAATCATGGGGCGGTTTTTGCAGACGTCAGGCTGGGCTCCCGTCAGATCATCTGACCCGTCAGGGAACTGGCGGCCAGCCGTTTGCCGGCCTTTGATTTACGGCGGCATGATGCCGGTTCGGAAACCGCTTTCACCGACGGGACGACTTATCCCACGGGCGGTTTCAGCGGTCTGACGAATCAGGGGGCACTGGAAAACCTCCTGACATCAGAACTGGCCTACATGGATGACATTTCTGGCAGCATCAGCCTTTTCCATATGCGTTATGTTGAAGGAGAGCTGTTTTATTACCTCCGCGATGAAGGCACCTTGCGCCGGCGGCGGCGCACCATCCATTTCATCATCGATCCTGACGATTTGCATTTCTATCAATATCCCGGCAGTCATGGCCAAAATGGCATATTGGCTCAGGCTCTTGGCCTGCATGGGAGCATTATTGGATGGTTGAACCGTGGAACCTTGGTTTTCCTTGCCCGGAGTGGCGGACTTCAGCATGCGCTGCCCGGTTCCCGGCAAACCCTGCGGGTGCTTTCCGGATTTTCATTCATACCTGCAGCAAGTCCGGCAAGGGTGCGTCGTTACCGGAAGTCACGCTTTCAAGCCATTTGCAGCTTCATGGAAGGCGACTAAGGATACTGCTGCTGCTCCACCCACGCTGCATCAAATGACAAAACGCTCCCTGCTGGTCCTCACTACGGTCTTTGCCGTGGCTGCCTCTGCCTTTTTCATCTGGAGTGTGAGGCGGCCTCCGGTGCTCCCTGCGCCAGCAGGCCCGCTGCCCGCACCTCCTACCCTCACCAATGCGGATCCTGTGGACGTTTTCCAGAAAGCGTTTTGGAAACGTCCGACGGAAGCGGATAAAATTCTCCATGCCGAGCGTCGGGAATGGGCTGATGCCGAGGGGATCAAAAAATGGGAATGGTTCCTCGTGGTGAAGCCTTCCCCTGCGCTGATGAAACATCTCAAGGTGGATAACGCTTTCAGCCTGTTTCCCTCCCCTACGATAGCGGCGGCCGCCCAGTCGCCCCCCTGGTTCCGCTATGAGCCAAAGGACTTTGAGTCCCTGGGCTCCACGGCGCGCGGCATGGTGCTCATGTTTGGCAAATCCGAAAACGTCCTTTATGCCACGAGCCATGGAGGCGGCTTCCGCCCAGGAGCCCCGGAGCAGCCCCGGGGCGTCCCCGCTGCGGCATCCAATGCGGGACGGCTGCCGCCGTCCCCGCCCCTTGAGCCGACAAAACCCTAAGTGGGGACGCCCGAACCAAAATCTGCCGCTCTACCCCTGGCCCGGGTGGTGGGGTGGTTTGGAAATGGGCACAAAAAAGGAGGAAGCCCCGTGGCTTCCTCCCGGTGGACCGCTGCCTCCACTGGTATCCCGGAGACAGGGCCGGTGGATGAATTATTTGATGGTGTAGCGGGTCCATTTGCCGCTGCCATGTTTGACGAAGTTTTCCGCCATGGATTTAATGGCGCGAAGGTAGAAGACACCGGCTTCCTGGGCAGCAGCCCGGGCGGAGATGCCTTCGCTGCCAGCACTGGCGACAACTTTGCGGAGCCGCTCCACGACTTCCTCTTCACTGATGCTCTTGCCGCGGCCGCCGCTCCTGCGGGGGGAGGGATCAGCCTTGCCGGGGCTGGCGATCTCTGAGGCCCACCCCTTGGTGGGTTTCGAAATCCGGACCCCGCCGATTTCGGATTGGAGTTTGCTGAGTTCTTCCTGAAGCAGGGCTACTTTCCGCATACGCAATTTAGCAAGTTCCTGCTCAAGATCGCTGATGCGGTGGTCTATCAAATCTGATTTCATATCGTTGGTATTACTGTCCTGGGGTGTTAGTTTGTTTTGCGGCCTGGGTGAGGTGATATTTAAGACATCCAGACGGGGGACAAAGATATTCAATGAGTGGTATTTCTGTCAACAGTGAATTTGTTCTCAAAAAATAAGACAAATCAGCATAAATGAAGCACACGCCCTGACAGTCCTGCGGTGCTGAAGCTCCATGCTGCCGGACACCTGCTGTCATAATCCGGTCCGGTGCGGGTATGGCATAGCAAAGAGCAGGTCCTACAGCCTATTCATTCGATGTTAACCAAATATAAGCTAGCTCCCATCTTCCCATAGGCTGGTTTTGGAAGGGAGCCACGGGTATGCGCCCGGGGTTGTGTTGGGGGCATGAACCAGGGATGGGGCCTCTGCAAAGGGTTTTCTGCGCCGCTGGCCACCCGCGCGTTGGATTCCCTGCATCCAGGCTTGAACCAGTGAAAAAAACATGAGTGTCTGGAGGCTGCCTGATTGTTTTTCCCCTATCCATCCATGGACCCTGCCCCATCTGCTCCCCGCCGCACCTTGCGCACCTATGCGCATATTGAGGATGCAGAGCAGGCCCGCAGTCTGCTGGTGGACCACAAGATCAGCGCTGAGGTCATGGTGCATTTTTTTACGCCCCCGGGTTCCGGCAAAAGATTGCCGGGGGGCTGTTCCCTCACGGTGGGCGCGGAGGATGTGGTGGCGGCGACGCGCCTGTTGCTGAAGATGGCCCCGTCCGGGACGGCGGGCCGCGTGGAGGTGCCGCGCCCGCCGCTGGCCCGAAGTCCTCTGCGGCGCCAGTCCGGGCCCCGGACGCGGCAGCGGAGCGCGGTGCCGATGATCCTGCTGGCCCTGATGTGCAGTGGAGCAGGGATTTACTGGGTAGTGAAGCAGGCGCTGGCAGGTAAACCGGCCGTTTCCCTGGCAGGCGGGACAAGTCCGGAAAATGTCCTGGTGCGGGAGGATGTAAACTGGGATGGGGAGGATGACAGCATCCGGGAATATTCACCAGGCGGTCAGTTGCTCTCGATGCAGGAAGACCGTGATTTTGATGGGAAGATGGATTTCCGTTGGACTTGGCAGCGGGGGCAATTGGTCTACCGGGACCGGGATATCGACCGGGACGGAGTCATGGATGAGCGCACGACTTTTGATGCGTTTAATGCACCTTTTTATGTGGATGTCCGCTGGAAGGGCAAGGGACCAGTGGTGCGGCGCCGCCTGTATCGCGAGGGAGTGCTTTGGAAGATTTTGGAGGACAAGAACGCGGATACGCATTTCGATTGGATTCAGGAATATGCCCCGGACGGGGTCCTGATCAGGGAAGAAGCGTTGCCGCCGGATTCGCCGGAAAATGGGGTGCCACGGCCGGAACGACTGCCGGTAGGGACGTTACAGGAATCTTCCCTGCCCATGGTTCCAGCCAAATCCGGGCCCCCGGGGCTTTAGAGGAATTGGCTGGATTTTTTGGAAATCATCTCTGTTGCTTCATGGAATCCGTGCCATCGGTTCACGCCCCTTGAGGCAGCGCCTTTTTGCGGAATTTTTAATAGCAATTTATGAATCAGGACGAATTTTGGAAGGGGATCTCGCCGGACGCGCGCCGGCAATTGGAAATCCGCAGCTACGCGCAGGCGAATCTGGCGGAGCGGCTGGGCACGACGGGGGTCGAAGCCCGTGAGATCAGCGGCACGGCGGTGCCGGAGGGCTTGGAAGCGGCGTGGATCCCTGGCGTGGTGCTGTTTCCCCGCCGGGTTTTTTCGCAACCCCAGCGGGGCTTTTTCGGTGAATTCGCCCGGGGCACGGAGGGGCCGCTGGCGGAGATCGGGATGTGGCCGCAGCAGTGGGCCGCAGCGCGGATGTTTGCAGGCACGGCGAAGGGGTTTCATATTCACCCGCCGCACCTGCCGGAGGGCGTGGAGCCTGAGGCATGGTTCCGCCGTCTTTTCATTGAGGAGCCGCAAAATTACGCCCTGCGTCCCTATCCAAAGGAGCAGTGGGATGCGATGTTTTTCCTGCAGGGGATCGTGGAAATGCTCCTCGTCGATGAGCGCCCTGGCCTCCCCCGCCGCACCATGCGCTTCACCATTTATGGCGATGACCTCCCGGGCGTAAACAACGCCGGGATCATCATTCCAGCAGGCGTTGCCCACGCCTTGCGCGGCGGCAGCTCTCAGGATGTCCTGATGGTTTACGGCACCAGCACCACCTTCATCCCTGCCAACGAAGGCCGCCTCGCCAGCAGTGTGGAAGCTTCCCCGCTGCCGGAAGCCTGGCAGGATTACCTCTCTGGAAAAACCTGACACGCCATTTCCCAATGTCCCCATTTCCAAGTTTCTAAATTTTTTAATTTCCCCATGGACGACGCTACTGATTGGTCCCCCGCCGGTTATGACCGGGAGGTGATCGACCGCGTCTGGAATCAGGCGGGGGAGATCATTGGGAATGATCCAGCCCTCTGGCGCAAGGACGAGTGCGGGGCATGGATTTACCGCTTGGACTACGGGCGGCGGCACTCGGATTTCGGCTGGGAAATCCACGATCCCACTGTGGGTCTGCTCGGTGGCGGCGCGGTGCTCTCCCTGCGCCCGCTGCACTGGCAAAACTACCTCGACCGGCTGGCTACCCAGACCCAAAGCCGGGTCACGGCCGACGGTTTGCGCAATACGCGGCAGCTTTTTGGATGAGGGAAACTGGAAAAATGTTGGAACGTCGAACGTCGAATGGGCCGGATTCGCGAGGGGAGGTCTGAAGCTCCAGGAAGAGCCCCTGATCACTAATAACTAATAACCAATAACTCCCCCACCATGTCCCCCCAGCGCCTCGCCGAACTCACCAGCCTTGCCAGTGGCATCGTGGAGAAAACCCGTGCCGCTTTGCCCGTCAAGGTGGGCGAGGTGGCTGGTGAATGCCCTGCCGTGCTCCTGACCATGGAAGCCTGGTCAGCGGAGCAGGAAGAGGAGACTGACGAGGAATTGATGGGCCTCTTTCTCGGCAGGAGCCGGACGGAGGGTGCCCCTGCCGGACCGGATGAAGCCCCGCAGATTCTCCTGTTTTTGGACAATCTCTGGGCTTGGGCAGAGGAAGACCGGGAAATTTTCGCCGAAGAGGTGGAAATCACCTTCCTGCACGAGCTGGGCCATTATCTCGGGCTGGATGAAGATGAAGTCGCAGGGCGGGGCCTTGCGTGAGCAGGGGAGGGAGTGAAACTTGAAAAACGGGGAAAGTTTTCAGTTTTCAGCGGGCAAAACCCGGCGATGTTGCACGCTCCGATCCGCCGGCTTGGCCGTGCCCCGGAACCCTGCCCTGACCTTCAGCCCCTGATCCCCGTTCTTCCCCTCCTCCTCCTATGGCCCTTATAGACTATCGCACCGCCATCCGCCAAGCTCTTGATGAAGAATTGGCCCGTGATGAAAACGTCGTGATCATGGGGGAAGAAGTGGCCCAATACAATGGGGCCTACAAAGTCACCTTGGGACTGTGGGAAAAATGGGGCGACAAGCGCGTCGTCGACACCCCCATTTCCGAAGCTGGCTTCATCGGCATGGGCATTGGTGCCAGCATGCTCGGCGTCCGTCCCGTCATGGAACTCATGTTCTGGAGCTTCGCCTACGTCGCTTGGGACCAGATGATCAACAACGCCGCCAGCGTCCGCTACATGAGCGGCGGCAAGATCAACTGCCCTATCGTCATCCGCGGCCCGGCCAATGGCGGCACCAACGTCGGTGCCACCCATAGCCACACCCCCGAGAATTTCATCGCCAACACCCCCGGCCTCAAAGTCGTCTGCCCTGCCACCGCCTACGATGCCAAGGGCCTCATGAAAGCCGCCATCCGCGACAACGACCCCGTCTACGTCATGGAAAACACCACCCTCTATGGCGAAACCTGGGAAGTGCCTGACGAAGAATACGTCATCCCCCTTGGCGTTGCTGACATCAAACGCGAAGGCTCCGACATCTCCCTCATCGCCCACGGCCGCGCCGTCATCACCTGCCTCAAGGCCGCTGAAATCCTCGCCGCCGAGCACGGCATTGACTGCGAAGTCGTCGATCTCCGCTCTATCCGACCCCTTGATGAGGAAACCATCCTCAACAGTGTGCGCAAAACCAGCAAAGCCATCTACGTTGAGGAAAACAAACCCTTCTGCGGTGTCGGGGCCCAAATCGCCAGCCTCATCGGTGAAAAATGCTTCGACGACCTGGACGCCCCCGTTCTCCGCATCAGCGCCATTGATGCTCCTGCCATCTACTCCATGCCGCTCGAAAAAATCCAGCTCCCCTATCCACAACAGGTGGTCGACAAGGTGCTGGAGATTTGCTGATTCATCCGGCGGAGCTGGTGGAAAGGCTTTAGGCGAATGCAAAATCTACCGCGCCCTAGCAAACTATCCGCGTTCCAGCCTCAGACATCCTTACCTGCCGGGAAAATGGATGAACCCATTTGCGGCATTCAAGCCGTAAGGCTTGACAGCGGCTACCTGCTGGGATCCCTCCGGGATCAGTGATCCTGGAGACCGCCAAATGCCAGGGCGACCGGCAAACCAATCCGCACTCCAAAGCGGCCAGGGCGACCGATTCATTTCCTTTCCCCAAGGTTCAGCCCTCACCTTCAGGCAGGTCAGGATGTCTGAGCCTTGGCATGTCAGTGGCCTGTTTAAGCTGAGCGGTTTAGCCAATGACAGTCTGCCACTTTCTTGGTCTATTCATTTCCTGGAGGTTTTCCAACCATCCACGCTCAGTTCATTATTGACGCCACACTTGAATTTCAGGGGCGCTTCGAGCCCGGCCGCCCGCCCGGATTTTTTGTTGGTGTAACGGGTGGTATCTGTGGCGTTGGTGAGCTGGTTGTTTTCGATCAGGGAACCGCCGCTGGCATCGTTGCGGAAGAGCGGGCGCGGGGTGCCCCGGCATTCGATGATGTTATTGGTGAAGCGGAAGGATTTAAAGTCCGAGGTTTCATTGAAGCCGAACAAGCCTTCCAGCCGCGGGGTAGCGGTGGTGCGGGCGATGATGTGATTGTTTCTGACTTCCATCCCCGCGTAGGCTTCGTTCATCCAGATGACGCCCCGTCCGGGGTTGTTGACGAGATTGTTGTGGAAGACGGCCGGTCCTTTGGCGGCCACTTCGCCAAAAGCGGAGATCAGGTTGCCGCCATCTTTGGCGGAATCGAAGTCGAATAGATTGTGACTGATCTCCACCCCGTTCCGCACGAACTCAATGGAGTAACTATCCAAAAAGTAGTTGTGGTGGATGTGGAAGGTGCGGCCGCTGGGAGGCACGGGCCCACCGGCGTATTTGGGGATCGAGATGGCGGCGTGCAGAATGTTATGATCGATCTCCACATCCTGATCCCCCTCGAAGGGAAACTCGATGGTGAAGCCGGCTTCGATGGTGTTATGGTGGATGTGCAGGCGCCGGCCCTCGCGGCCTTTGATGCCATAAAAATGTTCGTTCGGGGCGGTTTTGGTGACGAGGAACCGGTTGTTCCAGATTTCCGTGTCCGAAATCCAGATGGCGAAGATAGCACCACCGGTAATGCCGCCTTTGACGCCGGACTGGCCATTTTCCCAGCGCTGTCCGGCATCGGTGAAGATGCAGTCGTGGATTTTGCTTTTGCTGGTGATGAAGGTGCGGATGCCGGTGAACATGAAGTCCCTGATGTGAAGATCGTGGAAATGCAGGCCCTCATTCGCCCAGCCGAAGATGGCACCGTGCATCCGTGGGCCAGTCAGGGTCAGGTCGGAAATAGTGATATTTTTAGCATCGTCCGCACAGTGGATGAGGTAGCCGGTGCGGTCCAACTTCGGGGCGTCGGTTTCCGGATCGGGCAGGGTGGCAGGATTGCCCTGCCATGTGGCGGAATTGGTGAGGATGGTTTTTCCGGTCCCCGCCCCTTTGAGGGTGACGCCTTCCTTCAGTTTCAGGGGTTGAGTGAGTTGCCACGTGCCGGCGGCTAACTCTATCACCGTGCCGTTTTTGGCGGCGGTGGCGGCTTTGGCCAGGGATTCGACAGACGTAACGGGCCGCGCCATGCCTGGACCGTGCAGGCCCAGGAGAATGAGAGTGGTGAAGGAGTTTCATGGAATCAGCAGGGGGGCGTTACAGGTTCTTCCAGATTAATCCAAACCGGGCCAGAAATTTCTTCACACGGTCGGTGTCGTTGCTCTTTTCCCTGGCAGCGCGGCTCACGGCGAAGAGGCGGCGGCCAGCCTCCGCCATGCTGCGGGAGCTGCGGCAGATGCGCACGACGTGGGCCAGTTGGACGAGGTCGAAGGAGTCGTATTTCCCGGCGTAGTCTTTGCCGAGGACGCTGGTCAGGATAGCGGCATCATCGCTGGCGGCGGGCGTGGCGGACGGGCGGGAGAGCTTGTTCCAGTGCGCTTGGAGGAGGGCGGTTTCCGAGTGGACGAGGGCTTCGGTAATGCGGCCCTTTTCTGCCATGGTGGCCATGCGGATCATGACGGCGTTCAGGTCGCGGAAGTTCCCCTGCCAGGTGGCTTCCGGGCTGGTGGCGAATTTCACAAAGGCCTGCCGGGCTTCCCGGTTGATGGTGATTTTGTGGCCGAGCTTGCTGGAGGCGCGCTCCAGTTCGTAGTCGAGGTTGGGGGCGATGTCCTCGCGGCGCTCCGCCAGGCCGGGCAGGGTGAACGTCCAGAGGTTGATGCGGGCCTGGAGGTCCTCGCGGAATTTTTGCTGGCGGACGAGTTCGTGGAGGTCACGGTTGGTGCCGGCGATGAGTTGGAAATCGCTCTTCACCGGGCGGTCGGAGCCATAGGGGGAGAAGGATTTTTCCTCAATGGCACGGAGCAGCATGGCCTGCTCGTCGAGGCCCAGTTCGCCGATTTCATCAAGGAACAACAAGCCGCCATCCGCCTCGCGCAGCACGCCGGCACGGTCCGCCATGGCTCCCGTGAAGGCTCCCTTCACGTGGCCGAAGAGGGTGCTCATGGCGGCATCACCGCGCAGGGTGGCGCAGTTGACCTCGACGAACCTGCCTTTCAGCCCGCAGCGTTGGCGGCGCAGTTCGCAGATGCGGCGGGCCAGTTGGCTTTTTCCGGCTCCGGTAGGGCCGGTTAGGAGAATGGGTTCCCTGGAGCGCAGGGCGACCTGTTCGATCATGCCGATGAGGGAATTGAAGGATTTGTTATTGGTGGGGATGCCGCTCTTGAGGAGATCGCGGGCTTCCGTCTGGGCCTTGGCGAAGCGGGTGGCGAGCCGGTCGTAGCGGGAGAGGTCGAGATCGATGATATCGATGCGTCCGGTGGCTTTGGTTTCCCTGCTGCTGCGGTGGTCGGGTCCGGTCTGGAGCAGCCTGGCGGGGAGCTGTCCAGTTTCTGTGAGGAGGAAAAGGCAGATCTGGGCCACGTGGGTGCCGGTGGTGATGTGGATGAAATACTCCTCGTTGTCAGGATCAAAGGGGTAACTTTCCACAAAGGTCAGGAGTCCATCATAGACGCTTTCAAAATTCCAGGCGTTCGGCCCGAGGTCGATGGTCTGTTCCCTGACTTCCGTATGCGGCGAACAGCCGCGCATGTCATTGCTGACAAAATTTGCCAAGGGGCGGTATCGCTCCTCAAAGAGCAGTTCAAAGCGGTCGACCGGCCAATCCTTTTGCAGCAGCGCCCCCAGGGTAGGCCGCCACATCGTCCAGCGCTCATCGTGTTTGATGCCGTCCAGTTTGATGCCGAGCAGGCCAAGGACCACGCGGGTTTTGGGTTGGGCGGCGCTGGAAGCTAATTTTTTATCCATGGGAATAGATTAGGGGGAGTTTACAAAAGCGCCCCAGGAAAGTGTGAAACTCAAAATGGTCACGGAAGATTACCTCGTCCACCCGCTTGGTTTCTCATTCCGCTTGTTGCCACGGTTGCACCTTTGCAGTATTTTTTCTTCCACACCGCAGTGCTGATGACGATGAAAAACCCGCCCACCGTGCGCCAGCTTTTTTTCAAGCCCTACCGCCCTGACCGCATCTACTACACCTGGGAATGGTCCGGCACCCTGCAGGGCCCCTGGCTGACCGTCACCGGCGATCCGCCCGACCCCCTGCCATGCGGGGAAACCAAGGGCACCGACAAGGACGCCGTGCAGCCCCGGAAATTTTACCGTCTTAAAATCGAGTAACCGGAGGCGCAGAAGGCTGAATCCCGTCTAAAGCGTGGCGCGCCGGTTTCCGCCATCAATCCTATCGCCCGCTTCAGAGAGGAATCTCAGGGGGGCTTTCCAGAACCGGTTCCAGGGGCATTTTGGCGGACTTCCGCTTTGGCCTGGGCTCCGGGATTTCATAGGCCGGTTTTTCAGGCAATGGCATGTTCAGATTCCGCCGCAGTTCCTCGGTTTTAAGCTGGAGCCAATGGCTGGGGAAGCACTGCTTGAGGATCCGCTCATGCAGGATAGCGATTTCCTCCTTCGACAGGAGTGGCGTCCATCCGATGCCGCTCCAGTAATAAAACAGGGCACGCTGGGCCTCTTCCCAAGGTGCCTCACCACCATACATGGAGAACAGCAGGCGGCGGCGGGCGATCGTCAGGCCGTTTCCCCGGCAGAAATTCAGGCTGTGAAACACCACTGACTCCACCGTGCAGGATTCCGGCAGCTTCAAGTCCCCGGAAAGGCAGGCCGACTTCACCAGCTCCGTGAGGTATCCCGTATACTCCACCAGCTGCGCGCGCAAGGTGAGGCGCTGCGTTTCCTGCAGGCTGTCCCGGATGCTTGGCAGGCCCAGGAGTTCCAGGATTTCCATGTGTTCCGGCTCACACCGCGCGAGGATTTCGTAGGCCGTAAGATAGGCAAAGGTTTTCCCGCGGGCATCGCCATCGAAGCTGCGGGCCCCTTCATACAAGTCGCGGCAAAGGGCCAAGGTCTGGGCGGCCGTCGAGGCCAGGGCTCCTTCCCGGGAATTAAAATATTGATACGCCGTGGGCCGGGAAACTCCTGCTGCTTCCGCCAGGCGCTCCATGGTAAATCCAGCCAAACCCTCCTTGGTCAGGACATGCCTCGCGCTGGCGTCCAAGCGTTCTTTTTTACTCATACGGTAAAGTATCAACATTTCACACTTCGTCAAAAAGATATTTGAATTGCCGCTTGAATTTACATTAGTGTAAAGGCTTGTTACAAATCACCAATAAAACTGTTTTTTTGTATGACTGAACTACCCCCCTCATGTTCTGGCACCACCCCATTTGCCAACCATTCGCCTTCACCCTTGATTATCAGGCCTATCGCCAAGCCGGAGGATGGAATTGCAGGCCTGTCGATCAGTGGTGCCCTGGAAGAAGTGGGGTGGAATGCTTTGGCTGAAGTTTGCGCCAAACTGGAGGGAACGACTCATCTACTCGATTTTTCTGGAGTGATCTCATGTCATTCCTCCCTGGAGGATGCTGCCACTTTTGGGTTCCGCTTGATCCGGGGCGCTGGAACCAGCCGCCCCTCATATCTGATGGTGGCACGAGGAGATTTGATGTTCGGAATGTGCCGGAGGGTGCAAATAGCGTTGGATGATGCCTGCATGAGAGTGAAGGTGTTCCGCACCCTGTCCATGGCCCTGCTCTGGCTAAAGCAAAATCCTCAAGCGGACAGCAAAGCCTGAGCGGTTACCGGAATTGGTGATAAGCGATGGGCGCTCAGGCTGGTTTTTGGCTGAGGGCTATATAATCTGGCCGTTCTGCGGCATGACTTGGGCGGAAATGGCGCACTACGCGTCCGTGATGGATGAGAAAGACGCCGGGCATTTGCGTAGCATCCCCATCCAGTGCGCCCGGGTGATGGCCGGCAAGGAACGAGTGAAGGCCGCGCCACCAGACCCGCCAGCCCAACATCTGGGAGAGCCGGGCCCGCTTCAATCCCAACCCCCGGTAAAGCCGGCGGGATGGATCAGCCAGGGCGGGCACATCGCTGAGGCCATACTGGGCCGTGAAGGCTTCAAAGGCGCTGGCGGTGCCCATGTGAACGAGGGCCATCCTGGTTCCGTTATTTGTAATCGCCTCCCGGGCCGCCGAGAGATCCGCCAGAGCTTCACGGCAAAAGAGACAGCCGGAGTGGCGCAGAAAAACCAGCAGCACGGGTTGAACCTCGGAGAGTTCTGCGAGGCTCAGGCCGGTGTTGGTGACCGATTCTGCCAAAAGCACATCTTCTTCAGGAAGGGTATCCTCCGGAGTGTCCTGCTGATGCTGGTCCCAGACGTGCTTCAGGATAAAGCCGAAGGGCACCCACCAGATCAGATCGTTCGTGACACAGTTTAAAGCAAATCCCCAGGGCAGTTGCCCCGTCCAGAGGGCCTGCACCATGCCTAGTGGTCCGAGAACCTTGCCTAAAAATCCCACGAGCACGATGGGCCAATGCCGCACTGGATCCGAGGCCGCGATGGCGTAACCCACTCCATAGACGCCCACGATCATGCCGATGCATTGCCAAAATTGCGGATAATTGGGCGGCGGCATCTGCAGCCAATGGAAAATGGCTCCAGGGAACAGGACGGCGAATCCTCCCCACAACACATTATAGATACCAGCAGCCAGCAATACCTGGCGCATCCAGCGGGGAGAGGATTGGGACATGGCGGTGGGTGAGGACATTATTCTGCTTGTTGAGGAGGGTCCAGGTGTGCTTCGAGTCGTTGGCGGTGTTTCGTCAGCCTGCCGCTTACCCGTTTTCTCCAAAGTCGGAAACTGGAGGGTTTCAATTCCCGGCGCATCACGGCAATGACCTGACTTTCAGTCAATCCCGAGCGTTCCCTGATCTCCTCAAAGGTGGTGCGGTCCTCCCAGGCCCAGCGGATGATGCGGGAGATCTGTTCGGGCGCTTGGACTGGTTTCATGGATCAGGCGGATTGATGCTGGAGGGGCCATGTTTACCGGTTGTGGAAACATTACAGAACACCCTGCCCATTAGAAACGGCGTGCAAGGGGCATTGGATGGGATGGAGAGATCAGCATTCATTATCCAAGGCGCATCCTACGCCAGGACACCTGGGGCCAAACCGGCTGTCTGGCAGGTTTTGGCCAGGATGGAGCCATCAGGCTTCAGATGCCACGCTTGCCATCAAGGTCGGAAAGCCGCGTGATGCTGGCATTGGCCAGGGCGTCACTTTTGCGGTAGTCCATCATTTTCAGGAAGGCGCGCGCTTCCGCTTTGGCCCCGCGCCCTGGGAGCATCAGCGTGGCCGCACCTACCTGAGTGCCAGGCACTTCGCCGAGCGGACGCGGGTCCGTCAGCTTGAGCAGCAGCCGGGGCTTGAACCAGCGCAGCGTGGTCCGGCAGGTCACACTTTCCACATTGGTATAGTCGATGGGGATGAGGCGCATGTCATCGCTGGTGCGCTTGAAGGTGCGGTCGCGGAAGCGCCAGTAGAATTGCAGACTGTCCTCTGAGGCCACCAGTTTGCCTTCCACATGTTCGCGGCCCAGGGCATCGCGGGCGGGGATTTCAAAGGAAAGGGCAGTGGAGTCGGAGATCATGGCAGCAGCCGGATGGTGTGGAGTTAGAAAGAATGAGGAAGGTATGCCGGCGGGGCAGCGGCGCAACAGGCGGTGCAGGGCCGGATTTTTCCTGACAAAGGCCGGCAGGGGGGGCGGGCCCGGGTTTACTAGCGGTGGTTTCCATGCGCTTTTGGCCCCGCTTTATTTCAGCCAGAATCGCCGCCGGGACGGGAAAACTCGGTTTTCTATCACTTCTAACGAACAAATTATCACGTTTCGTTGAATATTTTGTTGACCCGATTACTAGGTCGGCAGTAGCAGTTGGCCGAAGTGCCGCATGTCCTCCTTGCGGCCATGCCCACTGAACTTTCTAGCATGAAGGTCGCGCATCCATCCAACCCCGAATTGCAAGTGCTTTCCATCCTTTGGGAAAGCGCCGGGGCGACTGTCCACGATGTGTGTGGGCAACTTCCTGACGGCAAGCCCCGGGCCTATACCACCGTGCTGGCAGTGCTCCAAAAGCTGGAGCAGAAAGGCCACGTGCGGAAGAAATATCAGGGAAGGTCGAATATTTATTTTGCCAGAAAAACAAGGCAGGTGACGGTTGGCCGTTACCTTCATGATCTCGTGACCCAGGTCTTCCACGGACGCCCTGCGGACCTGATCGAACAGATTCTCTCCAAGGTCACCCTGACTCCGGGAGAAACCCAAGCCGTGGCCGGTATGCTGCGCCGTCCCAACCAGCGGCGCGCCGCCGAAGCCACACAACCACCAAACCAAACCACCATGGCCGTTAAAAAGAAAGCCGCAGCCAAGAAGGCTGCTCCCGCGAAGAAAGCTGCTGCCAAGAAGGCTGCTCCTGCCAAAAAAGCCGCTCCAGCCAGGAAGGCTCCTGCTGCTAAAAAGGCTCCTGCTGCTAAAAAGGCTCCTGCTGCCAAGAAAGCTCCTGCGGCTAAAAAGGCTCCCGCCAAGAAAGCTGCTGCCAAGAAAGCCGCAAAGAAAGCTAAATAATTCCGCTGCGGTAGTGCGGCGCTCCCTGCGCCTCCGACCGCCCGGAATCCGGGTCAGCCCTGCGCCAGGCTGACTTCCCTCCAAAGCGCAGGTGCCGGCCGCATCCCGGCACCAACCAAAAAGCCCGGAAGGCCCGTCCTTCCGGGCTTTTTGTTTTTCCAATATGGCGGATCTGCGTAGAATGGGAGCTTCACCCGGGAGGCGGATCATCCTCCAGTTCCCATAAATCACTGATGATCAGTATCATCCGGCCCATCCGCACCCTGCTCATTCCTCCTCCCGGCCAAAGGATATCATTGCATTATTTCCACCGGAGTGCGGTGCGGAAAAGCGGCTGCGTGGCGTCACGGCTGGAAAAAGCCGCGGGCGGTTTGCGCGGCGGTATCGCCCCAGCAGCAGCAGCGAGCATAAAAAAACCACCGTGGCCCCACCAGCCCACATCCAAAGCCGCTGGATGGCCCGCTGCTCTTCATCCATCCCGCCGGATGATAGCGCCGCTTTGATTTCTTCCAGCATTCCTCTGCCAGGTGCCCCCAATGGGGCGGGGGTGGCTGCATCCACAGGCACCGGGGGGGCCGGGAGGGCGATGGCTTCAGGTTCCGTTTCGGTTGCCCCGGTGTCTTCCGGTGGCGGCGGGGCTTGCGCGGTGGCCAGAGAAACCACCAGCCATAAAACGCCACCCGCAGGAAAAAAGGCGCGGCCGGGGCGCTGCCCCCGGACACGCCGGAACCGCCGCCAGAAGTTAGGAATAGAGTGTCGTTTCATCACCCTGGTTCAATCCACCGGCACGGCACGCAGGGCAGCCTGCAGCTGGCGGGCATCTGCCAGGGCCTGGGCGATGGTATCCCCCAGCACCGTGAAGTGCCCCATTTTCCGGCCGGGGATCGCCCGGCGCTTTCCATAAAGGTGCAGCCGGGCGCGGGGGTGGCGCAGCACCGGGGTCCAGTCCGGGGCCTGATCCGGCGCTGGCCAGAGATCGCCCAGCAGATTCACCATCACCGCCGGGCTGTGCTGGCGGGGATCCGCCAGGGGCAGGCCGGAGACGGCCCGGAGTTGTTGCTCGAATTGGTTGCTGCAGCACGAGTCCAGGGTGTGGTGACCGGAATTGTGCGGCCGGGGCGCGATCTCATTTACGGTCAGGGTGCCCTCATTGGTCAGGAAAAACTCCACCGCCAGGGTGCCGGTGTAGTCCAAGGCACTGGCGATCTTTCCGGCTATTGCTGTGGCTTCAGCTGTGATCCCGGGCGCGATGCGGGCCGGGGAAATTGTCAGGTCCAGAATATGGCGGAAGTGCTCGTTTTCACAGGCCGGAAAAGCAGCAAAACTGCCATCCAGAGCCCGCGCGGCAACGATGCTGATTTCCTTTTCAAAGGTCACCCACTGCTCCAGCACGCCACGCGGGGCAGCCAGTTTTTTCCAGACCACCACAGGATCCTCGCCGCCGGTTAGTTTTTGCTGGCCCTTGCCATCGTAGCCAAAGTCAGCCGTCTTCAGCACGCAGGGGGTGCCCAGTTCAGCGATGGCGGCGGCGAGTTCCTCCGCATTTTTAACCACCCGGAAATCGGCGTGAGGCACGCCGCTTTTCCTCAGGAAAAGCTTTTCCTTTTCCCGGTTCTGGCAGGTTTCCAGAGCCACGCGGCCAGGGCGCACGGGCTTGGTGGTTTCAAAGGAGGCCAGCAGATCGCCCGGGAGGTTTTCGAACTCCATGGTGATCACATCCACCTCGCGCAAAAACAGTTCCCGGGCTTCATCATCAAAATACGCGGCATTCACCTCCAGGTCGGCTATCTGGCCGGCGGGGCTGCCGTGCGGTTCATTGGTGTAGACGGCGACCCGGTAGCCGGCGCGCTTGGCCTCGCGGGCGGTCATCCGGCCAAGCTGGCCGCCGCCGAGGATGCCCAGCGTCCGGCCGGGGAGGAGAATGGGAGAGGGCTTCATGCGGGTAATTTGGCTTGGCTGGCGTGGACGGCGGCGGTCTGGGCGGCGCGGAAGGCGGTGCATTTTTCCCGCACCGCAGGATCTGTCAGGGCCAGCAGGGAGGCGGCGAAGAGCGCTGCATTGATGGCCCCGGCTTTCCCGATGGCAAAGGTGCCCACGGGCACTCCGCCGGGCATTTGCACGATGCTCAGCAGCGAGTCCATGCCCTTCAGGGCCTTCGATTCCACCGGGACACCCAGCACCGGCAGCAGGGTCATGCTGGCCGTCATCCCTGGCAGGTGGGCGGCTCCACCGGCTCCGGCGATGATGACTTGCAGCCCACGCTCCGCAGCGGTCCGGGCGTATTCAAAGAGCAGTTCCGGGGTGCGGTGGGCACTCACCACGCGGCATTCGTGCGCGATGCCGAAATCAGTGAGGATTCCCGCCGCGTGCTCCATGGTATCCCAGTCGGAAATGCTGCCCATGATGATGCCCACCCGGGGCACCGCCGTTGGAACGGGTGGGGGGGCATCAGGGGAGGGCAGGGGAGAGGAAGACTTTTTCCGGGTAGCCATCGCCTGTGGTGCGCCAGGGCGGGCCGGGCTGCAAGCGGGGAGGCATTGTCTTTCCCCATGGCAACCAGGGCGATGACTTCGCCAGCCAATGCCCTCCCCAGCCAATGCCCTCCCCAGCCAATCCCCCTTCCGGCGGCCAGTGGCACCAGTCCCCCGCTGGGGCCTTTGACACTCTCTTTACAAGGTTTGTCTATGAAATCGGGCTGCCCTCCGTTATGCTGGTATCATGAAGATCCTCTCTCTTTCTTCCTTTGTTTGGTATCTCCTCGTTATCATGATCCCGCTCCCCCTCCACGCTGCCCCCACCGGGAAACGCCGTGCCTCTGCGGATAAGGCCATGGCAGAGGGGAATTGGAATGATGCTCTGACCCTCTGGAAGGAAATCCTGCCGCTCCCGGAGAATACCGGCGTCAATGTCTCCAGCGACCTCGGCAAAGCCATCCAGTGTCTCCAGCAACTCAACAAACTGGAGCAATGGGACGCCCTGGTGGAGGACACCGTGAAGGCACACGCCGGTGATTGGATCCTCCTGCGCGATGCCGGCCTCCAATACCAAAGGACCCAACCATGGGGCACCATCATCAGTGGCGAATTCCGGCGGGGGCAATACGAAGGTGGAAAACGCGTCAGCAGCGAACAACGGGACCGGGTGCGCAGCCTGCAGCTTTTTGAAAATGCCATGCAGGTCATGGAAAAAGCAGACGTCCCGCCCGATCAAAAATCGCAATTTTACGCCTTGTCCGTCAATTCCTTTTCCCAGGGTGAAGGCTGGGAACTTCAAGCCCTCACCGACCTTTCCAAACTCCCGGACTATGAAGAACAGGACCGTTTTTATGGTCGCGGCTATCGCGGCCGGGGAGGCTATGGCGGCGGATCGGAGCGCGGTGCTCCAGTCGGTGAAAAAGGTGACCCGGTTTACCATAAAGTGCCGGAATCCTGGGCTGCCGCGAAATCCGACGGCGAGCGCTTCCGCTGGCTGCTCACCCAGCATGGAAAAGGCAGTGCCGCGCAGCAGATGCAGGCGGACCTGACCTTTGCCCAGTTTCTCCGCTCACAATTCGATGTGCAGACCATCGCGCAATACTGGCGGGCCCCGGAGGACGATGACAACGCCCGGCAGGACGGCATTCTGACGCTTCACACCCTGAAGGAAAACGAAACCATCGCCCGTCTCGCTACCGGCGTGAAACGCTTCACCCTGCCTGACGAATTCAACTTCATCGCCATTCTCCAGCGGATTTCCAGCAACCGCGCCATCAGCCCCGGCCTGGCTGACCAGACCATCAATGAATTTGCCGCCCTCTTCACCAACCGCCGCCAATACGAACGCGCCGCCGCCATCCTTCAAACCGCTATCAACGAAAGAAAGGACTCCGGAGCCACCACCACCTGGCAGGCCCAGCTCGATCAGATCGTGAAAAACTGGGGCCGATTCGATGGCTCCCTCGTGCAGGTTCCGGACACCGGCGCGAAGCTCGGCTTCGTCTTCCGCAACGCCAGCCAGGTCTCCCTGAGCGCCCGGAAGGTAAAATTCCAAGAACTGCTTGCCGATACCAAAGCCTATCTGAAATCCAACCCGGAATCCCTCGATTGGCAAAAGACCAACCTCGGGAACCTCGGCTACCAGATTGCCGAAAAGGACATGGCGAAATACATCGGGGAGGAAGTCGCCAAATGGCAACTCGATCTCCAGCCGCGCCCCGGCCACTGGGACCGCCGCATTGATATCACCACCCCGCTCCAGACCGCCGGCGCATATTGGGTGGAAGCCGCTTTGAAGAACGGCAATACCGTCGGCTGCATCGTCTGGATCACAGACACCGCCATCATTTCCAAGGGCGGCACCAACGAGCAGCAATACTACGTGGTGGATGCCAAAACCGGAGCCCCGGTGGCGAAGGCGAACATGGAATTCTTCGGCTACGGCCAGGAATACCTCAATGACCGGAAGCGCACCGGGAAACGCCAAGCGAACATCCTGACGCGGAATTTCGCGGAGTTCACCGACGACTCCGGCCAGCTCTTTGCCAATGCGAAAATGCTCCGCGACAGCCAAAATAATTTTCGATGGCTCATCACCGCCACCACGGAAGCCGGCCGCTTTGCGCATCTCGGTTTCCAGAACGTCTGGTTCCGGGGCCGGGAAGCCCAGGAGTGGAATCAGCGAAAGATCCACCTCATCACCGACCGCCCCGTCTACCGCCCCGGTCAGGAAGTGAAATGGAAAGCCTGGGCCCGGCTCGCGAAGTATGATTCGCCGGAGAACAAATCAGAGTATGCCAACCAGGATTTCAGTGTCGAAATCCACAATCCAAAGAACGAAAAGGTTTTTGAAAAAACGCTGAAGAGCGACGCCTGGGGTGGCTTTGGTGATATGTTAAAACTGGAGGAGGGGGCCACCCTTGGCGTTTACACCTTCCAATTCCAACACCCCGCCGGATTCCAGCAGCAGGGCAGCTTCCGCGTGGAGGAATACAAAAAGCCCGAGTTCGAAGCGAAAGTCGACGCCCCGGTGGATCCCATCATGCTGGGCGAAAAGATCACCGCGAAGCTGAGCGCCAAATACTATTTCGGCGCGCCGGTGGTGAATGCGAAGGTCAAATACAAGGTCCAGCGCAGCGCCCACAGCGCCCGCTGGTATCCTTACCGCGCCTGGGATTGGTTTTATGGCCCGGGCTACTGGTGGTTTGGTTATGACTATGACTGGTATCCCGGCTTCAGCCGCTGGGGCTGCAGGGCTCCGCTCTGGTGGTGGTGGCCGCAGCAGCAGAACCCGCCGGAACTCGTGCTGGAGAGCGAAGGCAGCATCGGCCCGGATGGCACCTTGGAGATTGCCATCGATACCGCCCTGGCCAAGGAACTCCACGGCGATGAAGACCACCGCTACGAGATTAGTGTGGAAGTCACCGACGAAAGCCGCCGCACCATCCTCGGCAGCGGTCAGGTGCTGGTCGCCCGCCGTCCCTTCTCTGTCACTACCTGGACGGACCGCGGTCATTACGAAATCGGCAGCCCTATCGAAACCGGCATCCGCGCCCTGACGCTTGACCAAAAAGGCGTGAAAGGCACCGGACGCGCCACTCTGCTGAAACTCAGTTATAACGAAAAAGGCGAACCTCAGGAAAAGGAGGTCGCCGCTCAGGACATCTCCACCGGTGATGATGGCATGGCCACGGTGAAATTCAGCGCCACCGCCGCCGGGCAATACCGCCTTTCTGCCAAAGTGAAGGACGCCAAAGGCCGGGAGCAGGAAGGCGGCATGGTCTTTGTCGTGCGCGGCGGGGCCCATGACGGCCGCGACTACCGCTTCAGCCAGATCGAACTGGTGCCGGAGAAAGCGGAATACGCGCCCGGTGAGGATGTGAAGCTTCTCATCAACACCGAACAGGCGGACAGCACCGTCTTCCTCTTCATCAAACCCAGCGCCGGCATCGCCCCGCGTCCGCAGATCATCAAACTGTCCGGCAAAAGCAGCACCCAAACGGTTAAAGTTGCTCAGGGCGATATGCCGAATTTCTTCGTCGAAGCCTTCACCGTCAGCAATGGTCACGTCCACTCCGCCATGCGCGAGATCGCTGTGCCGCCTGCCAAGCGCGTCCTGACCATGGACGTTCTGCCCGACGCGGAGAAACACAAGCCGCGCAGCACCGCGAAGGTGAAAATCAAACTCACCGACACCGATGGAAAACCCTACCAGGGCAGCACCGTGATCACCGTCTATGACAAGTCGCTGGAATACATCTCCGGCGGCTCCAACGTGCCAAAGATCGCCGATTATTTCTGGAAATGGCACCGCCAGCACAACAGCGCCCAACTATCAAATCTGGGGCTGGAGTTCCCTTCGCTAAATCTGCCGAACGACCAGCCCGGCTGGCAGGCCTTGGGGATTTTTGGGAATCTGACGGCGGATATGGATGGAGCTGCATTTGATGCCAGGATGCCCCGCCGCTTGGAAGGCATGAAGTTCAAAAGCGGTGGCAGCGGGGTAGGAAGTTCCCGGGGCATGGCCATCGAAGACATGGTGATGGCAGCACCCATGGCAGCCGCTGCCCCAATGGCCGCCGGCGAAATGGATGCTGCAAAAAATACTTCCGGCGGCCTTGGCGAAACGGGCAGCTCAGAACCCGCCCCGCCCGTCATGATCCGAAGCGATTTCGCCGACAGCGCCTACTGGAAGCAATCGCTGGAGACGAATGCCGATGGCATTGCCGAAGTGGAGGTCCCGCTGCCTGACAACCTCACCACCTGGAAAATCAAAGCCTGGGCCATGGGTCACGGCACCAAGGTTGGCGAGGCCGAAGCCGAAATCATCACCAGCAAAGACCTCATCATCCGCCTGCAGGCCCCGCGCTTCTTTGTGGAGAAGGACGAGGTCACGCTGAGCGCGAATGTGCACAACTACCTCGACACGAAGAAAGACGTGAAGGTTTCCCTGGAACTGGAAGGCACCTGCCTCGAACCCATGCCCGCTCAGGAACTTACTAAAACCATCAGCCTCGACAGCGGCAAGGAACAGCGTGTTGACTGGCGTGTGAAAGCGGTGCGGGAAGGCACCGCCGTGGTGCGCATGAAGGCCATCACGGATTCCGACAGCGACGCGATGCAGATGAGTTATCCCGTGCACGTCCACGGCATGCTCAAAACCGAAAGCTGGAGCGCCGCCATCCGTCCCGATGGCCAGGAAGCCAAAATCGCCTTCACCGTCCCGAACGAGCGCCGTCCGGATCAATCCAAGCTGGAAATCCGTTATTCCCCCAGCCTCGCCACCGCCATGGTCGACGCCCTCCCATACCTCGTGGATTACCCCTACGGCTGCACCGAGCAGACGCTGAACCGCTTCGTCCCCGCCGTCATCGCTCACAAGACTCTCCTCGATATGGGTATCAGCCTGGCCGATGTAAAGAAAAAGCGCACCAACCTCAACGCCCAGGAAATCGGGGACCCCAAAAAACGCGCCGCCCAGTGGAAGGAACTCCGCTGGTCTGACAAAAACCCCGTCTTCGATGAGGACGAGCACCGGCTCATCGTCAAAACAGGTCTCGAGCGCATCACCAGCATGCAAAACCGCGACGGTGGCTGGGGCTGGTTCAGCGGCGAACGCGAGCAATCCTGGGCCCATACCACCGCCGTCGTCGTTCACGGTCTGCAAACCGCCAAAGCCGCCGGTCTTGCCCTCATTCCCCATGTCCTCGAAAACGGCACTGCCTGGCTTAAAACCTACGAGGCCAACGAAGTCCGCCGCATCCAGCGCTGGACGCCGAAAGACCCGCCCCCTGATTCCAAACAGCACGCCGATGACACAGACGCCCTCCTCCGCATGATCCTCGCAGAGGCCGGCGAGCCTAACGATGCCATGACGGACTACCTCTACCGCGACCGCAATGGCCTCTCCGTTTACAGCAAAGCCGTTTTCGGCCTCGCCCTCGACACCGAAAAGAAGACCGAAAAGCGCGACATGCTGCTGAAGAATATCGGGCAATTCCTCGTGAAGGATGAAGAAAACCAGACCGCCCGCCTCGACCTGCGGAACGGTTCCTACTGGTGGTGGTGGTATGGCAGCGAAATCGAAGCCAACGCTTTCTATCTAAAACTCCTCGCCCGCGTCAAACCCGCCAGTCCCGAAGCCTCCGGCCTTGTCAAATTCCTCCTCAATAACCGCAAGAACAGCACCTGGTGGACCAGCACCCGCGACACCGCCTACTGCATCGAAGCCATGGCCGAATATCTGAAAGCCACCGGCGAAAACGCCCCTGACATGACCGTCGAAGTCCTCCTCGATGGCCAGGTGAAGAAGTCGGTCAGCATCACCAGGGAAAACCTCTTCAGCTTCGACAGCACCCTGCTCCTCGAAGGCGAGGCCGTCACCGCCGGAAAACACGAAGTCACCCTCCGCCGCAGCGGCAACGGCCCCGTCTACGCCAACGTCTACCTCACCAACTTCACCCTCGAAGACCGCATCACCAAAGCCGGCCTCGAAGTGAAAGTGAACCGCGCCTACTTCAAACTCATCGAGCGCAAAGACGCCACCGCCCTTGTCAGAGGAGCCCGCGGCCAGGCCATCGCCCAAAAAGTTCTCAAATATGATCGCCAGCCGATCAAAGACGGCGAAACCCTCAAAAGCGGCGACCTCGTCGAAGTCGAACTCACCTTCGAAAGTAAAAACGACTACGAATACCTCCTCTTCGAAGACATGAAACCCGCCGGCTTCGAACCCGACGACGTCCGCAGCGGCTACACGTATGAAGGCCTCGGTGCCTACCGCGAGTTCCGCGACAACCGCACCGCCTTCTTCGTCCGCGCCCTCCCCCTTGGCAAGCACAACCTAACCTACCGCCTCCGCGCCGAAATCCCCGGAAAGTTCAGCGCCCTCCCTGCCAAAGGAAACGCCATGTATGCCCCCGAACTCCGCGCCAACAGCGACGAAATGAAGCTCGGGGTGGAGGATTGATTTGGCGGAGTCCCCGCTGGAGTTCTCTGTTGGAGTCTTCTGTTGGAGTCCCGCCTTCAGGCGGTAACCCTGCAAGACGCGCAGCGGCGAGGCGGATCTTTGATCCCAGACGAATCCGACCATGCTTGGAACCCGGCCCACCTCGCCGCCTATGGCGTCTTGCCGGGTAACCGCCTGAAGGCGGGACTCCAACCAGGGACTCCAACGGGGGACTCCAATAGAGGATTTCAACATCAACTCCAACGAAGGCAGTCATCTTTTCAGCATGCGGTGTCCTCAATCATCCCAGCCTTTTCCGTAGTCAGCTGTGGGATAGTCCTTCCAGAGGGTGAGCGCTTCCTCACGTCCGTGGGCGGCGAGGAAGTCGTGGACACTCGACCATGGCCAATCCTGCCATTTTTCGACGTAGCGGTGTTTGACGGGATTGTGGTTTATGTAGTTTACCGTGGCCCAAAAGTGGCCTTCTGACTTCATGACGGTTTCGACCGCCCGGTGCCAGACCTGACGGCCCCGTGTATTTTCCCCGCCATTCCATTGGTGGGAGGTGCGGCCATGCAACTGACCAAGGGCAGAGAGCATGGATTTGGCAGAGGGGGTGCGGGCGAGGAAATGATAATGATTCGGCAGCACGACCCATGCGATGAGGTCGTGGGCCGCTGTCCGGACCGTATCGAGGAGTCCTGATTCAAACTGATGCAGGCGGTTGGGGTTGAGACCAATATGGGCTGAATGTTCGTAGCAGGCTGCGGTAAAAAGATAGGCATCCGTGAGGGTGCTATCCCGGCGCAATGGACTGTGCCACGGACGCCCGTGTTTTTTTCGCCAGGTCAGGAGTTCCTCCTGCTGGACTGGATTCAATTTTCTCCAAAGATACATGGGTCGGGGATGGGATGAAGGGCGGCGATGGTTGGAGTTCCGCTTTAACGCGGTTTTCCAGCTCTGTCGGGTGAGTCGACAAATAATTGATATGAACAGATGTGCCGGAAGATTTTCACACCGCACCAAGGCCTTGTTCCAGCCTGGATGGCCTGAACCGCATGGAGGAGTCACGTAAACTCAGGGTGCGGTTGCGCGGGGGGGGAAGGACTGGCAGGGGAGGGGTGGCTTGAGAGGTCATTTTTTCCTGCGGTGAGGCTGCAGGGAAGGGGCCGGCCGCTTTTTTGAATGACTATGACTTCCCGTGCAACGTTGAGCCGAATTTTGGCGGTGAATTGGTATGGCTACCGCCAGTTTATTGATGTCAGGGGGCTGACGCTGATCACGGGGGCGAATGGATCGGGGAAGAGTGCGCTGCTGGATTTGATCCAGTTTGTGATACTGGGGGAGCAGACGAGCCGGTTTAACAAGGCGGCGGCAGGGGCGGGGAGTGGACGGACGCTGCGGGGGTATTGTCTGTGCGATACGAATACGGTGGGGCGGGATGGGCAGGAGCGGTATTTACGGCCTTCGGGGGTGACGCTGGCGGGGCTGGAGTTTTCCTGGCCGGAGGCAGCGGATGGATCGGTGCGGCGGGAAACATGGGGGGCGCGGATTGAATATGACAGCCCGACGGCGCGGCCACGCACGGCCTGGTTTTGCGTGCCAAAGCGGGTGGAGGAGTCTGATTTTCTAACGCAGGGTGGCAGGGAAAGCGGAGCGGTGGCGTTTTTGCCGGAGGATGAGTTCCGGGTGCGCTGGCGGCGGGATTTGGGGGCGGAGTTGTGGGACCGGCAGGCGACGTATCTGGAGGAGATGGCGCTGCGCTCGCACCTGGGATTTGGGCGGACGGAGATGAACAAGACGCTGCCCAGTGCGATGGCGTTCCAGCCGGTGGAGAATTTTGAGCGCTTTATCCGCGATTTCCTGCTGGAGCCGAGTCTGCCGGATGTGAAGGCGGTGAAGGCGAGTGTGGATGCGCACCGGCGGGCGCAGGAGCGGCTCGAGAAGATGAATTCGCAGTTGCAGCGCCTGACTAAAATTTCGGCGCATCACGCGATGGGGGCGGAGACGCGGCGGGAGGCGCTGCTGTGGTCGCATCTGCGGGAGGCGCTGGCGCATGCGGAGGTGGAGGAGGGACTGCGGCGGAGTGAGGATAAGTTGGAGAAGCTGCGGCGGGATAACGGGGAGAATGTGGTGAGGAAGGAGGAGGCGATTGTGGAGCGGAATGAGTTGCAGCGTCTGCTGGAGGAGGTGCAGCGGGAGGTGTTCAAAGATGATGCGTCCTCGCGGCTGGATGAGGTGAAGCGGCGGTGGGCGGAGTCGCGCGCAGAGCTGAAGGGGCTGCGGGTGATGCAGCAGACGGCCCGGGATTTCCTGCACGGGCGGAATCAGTATTGGCAGCAATGGCTGCGGCAGGGGGCGGCGCTGGGGGTGCCGCATCCGGAGGAGGCGGAGCCGTTTTTAGCAGCGCTGCGGGGGACGGATACGGGAGCGGCGCTGGATGCGTCCTCGCGGCTGGCCCGGACAGCGGAGGAACTGATGCAGCAGGGCACGGATGAACTGCGGATGCTGACGGAATCGGTGAAGCGTCTGGAGGCGCGGGAGAAGCAGTTGAATGAGGATCTGGCAAACTACCGGGAGGGCCGCGCCGCGGCCTCGCCCTTGCTGGATGCGCTGCGGGCGCGGGGGCAACGGGCGGTAGCGTTGGGCCGGGTGGTGGAGGTGACGGCGGCGGGGGAGAAGTGGTGGCCGTGGCTGGAGACGCTGCTGGCCGGCGACCGGCAGGCGGTGATTCCGGAGGATTTCCTGGCGGCCTGGGAGACGGCGCAGCGGGTGGGTAGTCCGGAGGAGGTGCTGCTGCATCCTGACGAATTGGCGCAGCGGGCCGCGCCGGTCGAGCACGGGTCGCTGCGGCAGTTTTTGGAAACGGTGCATCCGGGGGCTGCGGCGTGGCTGGATGTGAGGCTGGGCGGGGTGATGCCGGTGAAAAATGTGTTGGAGCTGGACCGGTATGAGCGGGCGCTTTCGGTAGATGGCTGGTTGAAGGATCCGCCGCGCCGGGAGCGGCTGGTGGCTTCCCGGGAGCTGACTCTGGGGGCGAACGGGCTGCGGCGGATGCGTGAGGCGCGGGAGCTGGAATTGGAGGAGGTGCTGGTGGCGTTGAGCGATCAAAGGCGGCGGCGGGAGGACTGGAATGGCTGGCTGCATAAGGGCCGGGAGTGGCGCTTGAATGATTTTGAAGTGCCGTCCGGCAGTCATGAACTGCGCCGTCTGGCGGAGGTGGAGCGGGAGACGGAGTCGCTGGAAGAGACGGTGAAGCTGCTGGCAACACCGGAGCGGGAGGCGGCGGTGGGGCGGATGCGGCAGTTGGAAAAGGAATGTGATGGGGCGAAGGAACGGGCGGTGCGGCTGGATGAGCGGCTGGCGCGGGCGGAGCAGGAGGCGCGTGAATTAACGGATAGTCTGGGAGGCATGCGGGAGCAGGAGAAGGCGCTTTTTGTGATTTGTCAGGAGAGCCGGGTGCGGCTTTCGGGCGTGCTGGAGGAGGAGATCCAAAAGGGCCTGGCGGCAGCGCTGGCGCAGGCGGGGACGTGGCGGCAGCGGCTGGAGATGGCGGCAGAGGTGGCGCGGCTGCGCCGGGTGGATGCTGACAAGTATGTGCAGAAACGCGATGAGGAGCGCCGGGCGATGCTGGAAGCGCATCCGGAGCTGGGGGATGTGTTCGGGATTTCCGATGAGTCGAATGAGCGGTATGACCAGCGCCGGCGGGAGCTGGAGGAGCAGGAATTGCCGCGGTTCCGTCAGGAAGCGGAGAAGGCGCGGCGGGAGTGGGAAGAGCGGCTGCAGCATCAGGTGCTGGATGTGATCCGGGAAAAACTGGATGAGGCAGACCGGACGAAGCGGGAGCTGAACCGGGCGATGGATTGTGAGATTGGCGGCTGGCGCTATCAAATCAGCAGCCAGGCGGACCGGGCGCATACGGCGATCTGGACGCTGGTGGAAAAGGGGCTGCCGACGGGGGAGGATATGGGGCTTTTCAATCTGGCGGCTAACGAGGAGATCGAGAAGGCGAAGGCGGAACTGATGGCCGCGATCGAGGCGGCAGAGCAGGGCGGGGACACGCGGGCGCAGCGGGCGCTGGATTACCGTTATTACCACCGCTGGCGGATGATGGCGCACCATGCAGGGCGCGGGGAGTCGGCGGCGGCGGATCTGGATAAGATTGCGAAGAAGCAGAGTGGCGGGGAGAATCAGGCTCCATTTTTTGTGGCGACGCTGGCGGCGTTCCGACGGGTGTATGATCAGGGGAGCCGCCAGCCGCAGATGAATCTGGGACTGGTGGTGATGGATGAGGCGTTTTCGAAATTGTCAGGGGACCGGATTGATGACTGTCTGGCCCTGGCGCGGAATTTCGGGCTGCAGCTGGTGATGGCGTTTCCGGAGGACCGGCTGCCGACGATGGCAGCGCATGCGGAGACGATCGTGCAGTGCCGGGTGGAGCGGACCTGGGATGATCGGGATGCGATCACGGGGATCGAGAACTGGGTGATCCGGGTGGACCGGGATCTGTTGCAGGAGGTGCTGGCGTGAAGCAGGTGCCGTCCTGGCTGGCGGAGTTTCACCGTCAGTGGCTGGCGGCGCGGGGGAGGAGGGCGCAGGGGCCGATGCTGGCTTTTACGCGGGATTGGGAGAAGCTGCTGGATGCGTCAGGATGCCGGACGGCAGAGGACCGGGCGGCGGCAGGGCGTGAGGTGGTGGCCTTGGAAAAAGAGGGGCTGCTGGTGGTGGTGCGGCACCGTTACCGGCAGTTTATTGAGAGGGTGCGGCTGCCGCTGGGGCAGGAGGAGTGGCTGCGGGGATGGTTTGGATCGGACGATCCGGGGGTGCTGCGGGCGCGTTCGGTGGCGGTGGTGGAAGCGGCGCGGGGGAAGGCGCATCCAGTTTTTCCAGAACTGTGGGAGGCATGGTGTGTTAGGGTGCTGGAGGATTTTTTGGCAGGCAGGGTGCGGCGGCCTTTGTTATGGCGGCAGCCGGAGGTGACGGGGTTTTTATTGGAGATGGTGTGGCTCCTGACCTCGCGGGAGTGGCGCGCAGGGACGCAGGTGAGGGACGCGAGTGTGGCTCTGGGCCTTGATTCCAAAGCGCTGGAACGGCACCGGGGCGCGATCGAGGCGGCGCTGGGAGGATTTTTCGGGGAGCGGGGACGGGTGGGGCTGGAGGCCTTGAATCTGATGATGACGAATAGCGTGTTGCTGTTCCATGGGCCGCTGGTGCTGGAAATGCCGGGTGGGGTGGCGGAGCCGGCACGGTGGCTGGAGGGGGCGGCCTCGGTGACGGCGGTGGATCTGGAGCGGGCCGTGCGCCTGGGCACGACGGCGCGGGCGGTGCTTACCGTGGAAAATAGCAAAACGCCATTCCGTCACGCGGTGGCGGCGAACGCCGGTGGGGATTTGCTGGTGGTGGCCAGTTCCTTCCCGACCCGGGCGGTGCGCCTGTTATTGGAAAAGCTGCCGGCCGGGTTGCCTCACTATCATTTTGGGGATACGGATGCCGCAGGGTATTTGATTTTGCAAAAGCTGCGCGAAGTGAGGCCGGAGCGGCCGGTGCTGGCGTGGGAGATGGAGTGGCGGGACCGGGAGGGGAGTCCGGCGCTGAATGACTATGACCGGCGGGTGGCCGGGAAGTTATTGGCGGATCCCGGCATGGTGGATGTTCACGGCGGCCTGCAGCGGATGCTGGAAGCAGGCCGGAAGGGGGACTTTGAACAGGAGGGCAGGGGGTGAGCTGGACCCCGAAAACTGGGCCACTGGCTAAGCTATGATTGGACTGGACGGGTGCGCTCTAAACCGCGAACCCATAACAGACCCCATGAAAGCCAAACGTAAAAGACATGATGCCGGATTTAAAGCCAAGGTGGCGCTGGAAGCG